>VHAW01000068.1 GCA_016872225.1 Sphingomonadales bacterium
AGGCGCCCAAAACCAAGGCAAGCCTCAGGTAGGACTGAAAACGCAGGGAAAATTTTTTCACCATGTCCTGCTTTGAAGATTCGTCCTCGTCCAGAAAAGGAAAAATAAAGTCACGGTAACAAAATACACCAAATCCCTGAAATCAATCACACCCTTGCTCATGCTTTCAAAATGTGCCCCTATGCCCAACTGCTCCAGGACCAAAAGGGAAGTGTTGGACAAATGCAGAAAACGCAACGAATCGAAGGCCGCATACATAAAAAAGCAGACAAAAACACCCAAAACAAAGGAAACCACCGGATGATCCGTGACGGCCGAGGCCCATGTTCCGATGCCCACAAATACACCACCCAACAACATCAACCCCAAATACGAGCCGGCAATACCGCCGCTGTCGATATTGCCCGTAGGTTCGGCCAACATGTACAATGCAAAGACGTAACACAGGGTTGGCAAAACACTGAACGCTACCAACGCCCACCCTGCCAAAAACTTTCCGGTCACAATGGACCAATCGCTAAGCGGCCTGGTAAACAACAACTCTGCGGTCCCGCTTCGCTTCTCTTCCGAAAAAAAACGCATGGTCACCGCCGGAACCAGAAACATCAAAACCCAGGGACCGATCACGAAGAGCTGATCCAACTGCGCGTATCCAAATTCCAAAATAGAATAATCCGGAAAAACCCAAATGAATAAACCGGTAATCAACAGAAAAACCACCATGGCGATATACGCCACCAGACTGTTCAAGAATCCATTCCACTCTCTACGCAAGACCGCCCACATATCAGGATGCATTGGATTGATGAGAGGAGGCTGCCTGGCCTCCGGGGATGGTTCGGGTCAATTCACGAAAAACCGCCTCCAGGTTACGACCGGCAGGGACCTCCATGCGCAGAACGCGGAGCCCTTCCTGAACCGACCAATCGAACAAAACGCTTCGAAGGTCCCTCTCATCGGCCGCCTCCACCACTGCAGCGCAGGCATCGCGTGGGTCAACCGAGGCAACGCCGGGAATTTGCTTCAGGGCCTCCCAGTTGGGCTCTTGATCCCATTCCAACTCCAGGCGTACCCTTCCGGCATGGGCCTTGAGTGCCGTCATGGTATCATCGGCCACCAGACGTCCCTGATGAATAATCATCACCCGCTGGCACATAGCCTCCACTTCCTGCATAATATGCGTGCTGAGGAGCACCGTCTTGTCCGATGCCAGACCCATGATCAATTCCCGTATGCCCACGAGTTGATTGGGATCCAAGCCCGAGGTAGGTTCATCCAAAATGAGCACCTTGGGATCATGCACCAAAGCCTGCGCAAGGCCCACTCGTTGACGATACCCTTTGGAGAGTTGGCCAATTTGTTTATGGGCTTCGGGGCCCAAGCCTGTTTGTTCAATCATTCGCTCAACGCGAGTACGCGCTTGGTCCAGGCGGTAATATGCCGCCACCGAAAGGAGGTATTCCCTCACGTACATGTCGGTGTACAAGGGATTGCTTTCCGGGAGATAACCCAACATACGCCTCGATTCCAAAGCATTTTCCACCACATCATGGCCACAAATGCTGGCCTTCCCGGAACTGGGTGCCAGGTACGAGGTCAGCATTTTCATGGTGGTCGATTTACCCGCACCGTTCGGGCCGAGTAAACCCACAACCTGACCTCCTGGAATTTGGAAATTCAAGCCGTCCACCGCTTTTTGACTGGCGTAGAGGCGACTTAATTGCTCAACTTGGATGGACAAGGTACAGGTTTTGAAAATCGGTATTCAACAAGGTCGGTAATTCCTCATGCTTAAAGCGAAGAACGCTTACCGCTGGTTCTAATTCGTATAGCGTGGCCCAAAATTAAACCTCAGCCCGTTTACCCCAACGCCCAAGAACCCACCAAAACAAGGCGAGGCTTACGGGATAAACAATCCACAAAGAGACCCCGTAAGCGGCGGGTATGGAGCACACGAAGATCGAAACCAAGCCCACCAACAAGGCATATGGCATCTGGGTCCGGACATGCTCCAAATGATTGCATGAGGAGGCCAAAGAGCTCATGATGGTGGTATCGGAGATGGGTGAACAATGATCCCCCAGCACAGAACCTGCCAAAACAGCACTCACCAACTGATAGAACAACATTAATCCTGTTTCTGGCGAAACCCCAGCCTGCCCTATCCATTCCCAACCGGCCGGCAAAAGCAAAGGATACAAGATTGCCATAGTGCCCCAACTCGTGCCTGTGCTGAACGCCACCAAAGAAGCCATAACAAAAGCCAAAGCAGGCAACAACCTTACGGACCATTGCAAAGAAACCAAGGCCTGGCTAATAAAATCCGCCGTATGAAGCTCCTCAGTGAGCGAAGCCAAAGCCCAGGCTAAAACTAGAATAAGCGTAGCTGGTAACATTGTTTTGAACCCGTGAAGCAAAGCTTCGATGGTTTCATTCAAGGTCAAATTTCGACCGCCTAGGGTGAGAACCAAAGCGACGCAACACCCAATAAACGAACCGTATAGCAAAGATTTAAAGGAATCTGCTCTTCCTATAATTCCTGAAAGTTTCACCAAAAAATCCTTGGTGGGATCTGCCCATAATGCCGCATCCCAACCGGTGACTATCAAACCCACCACCACTCCCACCACCACGGTAAGCACCGGTAGAATAGCTCGGTAAGCTGTGGGGGTTATACCGGCTTTCATCCCAAATTCATTATTCGCTTCCTGCATACCCGTTCCCCCTTCCTGCATACCCAACGCCTTATCACTCTCTAGGGAAGGGTTACCAATGCCGCCAAGCCTTGCACGACGCTCTGACGTTAACATGGGGCCAAAATCCCTTTGCCGGTAGATCACCATGGCCATAAAGACAATAGTTAACCAAGCATAAAAGGAATAGGGTACCGAGTCCATAAAGACTTGGTATGCGGACATGTTGAGCTCCCCAATTTTGTCCAAACCCCCTTGGATATACCCCAATTCGGCCCCTATCCAGGTGGAAATAAACGCCACCGAGGCCACTGGCGCTGCAGTGGCGTCGACCAAATACGCCAATTTGGCCCTTGAAATTCTAAGACGGTCAATCACCGGCCTCATGGTATTTCCCACCAAAAGTGTGTTGGCATAATCGTCAAAAAAAATCACAATCCCAAGCAGCCAAGTCACCCATTGCCCGGACCGTGCGTCCTTGGCCCATCGTGTTAAATATTGCACAACCCCTTGCATCCCCCCGTTACGCGACAACAAGGCCACCATACCCCCGATCAACATCGAAAAAACAATGACCGACAAATGATCTTTATCGAAAAGAGCCTTCATCACATAGGTGTCAATCACCCGTAAAAGCGCTATTATCAAACCATTAAACCAGCCATGGGTGCCAATAGCCAGTATCCATGCACCACTCAAGACAGCCAACAACAACGAAAGATAAACCTCCCTCAAAACCAAGGCCATAACAATAGCCACAAGAGGCGGCACCAAAGACCATCCGCTAACCTTATTAGTGATTTGTGGCGAACTCGTGATTTGTGGCGGATTCGGTAGGATTTCTTGGCCGGTAAGGACCATGTTATCCCCAAAGGCCGTCGAAGCATTCGCCATAGCAGAGAAATTCGTGAACAGGCACGCCCCTACGACCAGAGCGGCGAATAACCCAATGCTGTTGCCTTTCATGCGGTCAAAATAAGAGGTAAGGCAGGTTTTATGCCTCTGTTTACCTTAATTTATGCCAAAAATCGTATTTTTGCGGGCAAATTGTTTGGCCCATGATTGCATTTCTCGAAGGCGATATTGCGCTCAAAACACCCACCTTATTAATCCTGAGGGTGGGTGGGGTAGGGTATGAGGTGCACATATCCCTGAACACCTACGGCAAATTACCCGATACCGGGCCGTGCAAAGTGCTAACCCATATGAGTATTCGAGAGGATGCGCATTTACTTTTTGGTTTCGCGGAACCCCTTGAAAAGTCAATGTTCCAACATTTAATTTCTGTCCAGGGAATTGGACCTCAATCGGCCCGAACGATTCTGAGTTATGCTTCCCCCACGGATTTGGAAGATTCAATTCGCCGAGGAGCAGTTCATGAAATTCAACGAATCAAGGGGATTGGCCCCAAAACGGCTCAGCGCTTGGTGCTGGACCTTAGGGATCGAATCCGACCTGAAGAGGCATTCCAAGGGACCCATGATCAAGCCGGTACCTCGACTTATACGGACTCGAACATTTCCTCGCATACGAAAATTCAAGAAGAAGCGTTATTAGCCCTTGTTGCCTTGGGGTTTTCTCGACCTGCTATGGAAAAAAGTCTCCGAAATATCCTCAGCGACCCAAAATCGCCCCGTGATACAGAAAGTTTAATACGGGCGGTTCTCCATAGCCTCTAAAAACCCTCCTCGCCGAAATTTCCCCGACAGCCTCGGATAAGCATGCATTGGCCCTTTTCCAAAATTGCACGAACCGTCGCACTTGGTCTCTTGTTGGGCGGGGCCTTCGGATTATGGGCAGAAACTACTCCAACGGCCTATTTTAAGAAATCCCTACTTACAGGTATCGGTTCTGTAGTCAGTAGCAGTTCCTCGATCGGCATCGGATCCGCGGAAAAGAACAGCGCTGTAGATTTCGGTATGTCCGTGGATTCCAGCGTGTCCGTGGATTCCAGCGTGTCCGTGGATTCTAGCGTGTCCGTGGATTCTAGCGGAAGAAATGACTCTGTCGCCTTGAGTGCCTCAAGCCAGGACTCCCTGAAAAACTCCCGCAAGCCCCCGGCCTTCGGGGGGGCTATCGAATTAACCAATCCGGTGGAAGAAGTCGTCGAGTACGACCATAAATCAGGACTTTATATCCTGCGCAAACGTATTGGAAACACCTATGTGGGAATTCCCCAAATGATGACCCTTAGCGAGTACCTGGCCTGGCGTGAAAACCGTGACAAGCAGGCGTATTGGAAGTCTCGTAACCAAGGAGCTTCCGGAGGGGGCGGGGGGGCCTTCGAGCGGGGCGGTGTAATCCCTAAGATTTATATAGGACCCAAGATTTTCAACCGAATCTTCGGCGGAAATACGATTGACATCCGTCCTCAAGGGTCAGCAGAATTACGTTTTGCTGTAAATTCTAATTACATCAACAATCCCAACATGAATATTCAACAAAGGCGAATAACCAATTTCGACTTTGACATGAATATTCAAATGAACGTGATTGGCTCCATCGGCGAAAAGGTCCGATTCAATACCACCCAGAACACCCAAGCAATATTCAATTTCGAGAACATGATGAAGCTTGAACATACCGGGGAAGAAGATGAAATATTCAAAAAAATAGAACTGGGTAATGTCAACCTTCCGCTGCGAAGTGGATTGATTCAAGGAAGTCAAAGCCTCTTTGGCATCAAAGCCGAAATGCAGTTCGGCGATCTACGGATCAATGCAGTACTTGCTCAACAAAGAGGACAAAACCAACAGATCCAAGTTCAGGGCGGAGCACAAACCACCCGCTTCTCCATTCCGGTGGACCAATACGATGTCAACCGGCATTTCTTTTTGTCGAATTTCTTCCGGGAGCAGTACAACCAAGCCATGGCTACACCACCCATTGTTCGCTCCAGCGTCATTGTTACACGGGTGGAGGTTTGGGTCACCAATCGTAACAATATCAACAGCGATTTGAGGGATGTGGCCGCCTTTATGGATTTGGCAGAGCCCAGACCCCACAATCCCATCATCCTATCAACTCCGGGATCCTTTTTCCCGCGTAACGAAGCCAACGGTCTTTACGGGGCCCTATTGGCCAATGCCCAAAATGGAGCCCGCAAAATCAATTCCATTTTCGATGTACTCGAAGGCACGGCCCCTTTCGATTCCTTGGCTCCGGCGCGAGATTACGAGATCTTGCTTGCCCGTAGATTGCAGCCTAACCAATATTCTTTTCACCCGCTTTTGGGTTATGTCTCCCTTAACACGACACTGAACAACGACGAAGTACTTGCCGTGGCCTACGAGTACAGCGTGAACGGGGAAATTTACAGAGTAGGGGAGTTTTCGCAGGAAGTGCCGAGCGAACAGACCGATCCTACCGTCCTCTTTTTGAAGCTTCTTAAAGGCACAGCCATTCGTACAGATTTACCGACTTGGGATTTGATGATGAAAAATATTTATTCTCTAAATGCTTTTCAATTATCGAACCAAAATTTCAGATTGGATATCGTGTACACCGATGTTCTTAACGGTAACAAAAATTTTATTCCTGAGGGAAGTTTAGCGGGCCAACAACTGATCACGGTGCTGGGGTTGGACCAACTCAATACCCAATTGGAACCGCAGCCGGACGGCATCTTTGATTTTGTCAACAACCTCACGGTGGACCAGGCCAGGGGCCGCATCATTTTTCCTCGGGTAGAGCCTTTTGGGCAGGATTTAAATGCGGCCTTTGACGCTGCTGGTACAACGCCTTCAGAAATCAAAAACAAATACGTTTTCAAGCCTCTTTACGACAGCACAAGAGCCTGGGCCCAGCAGTTTCCAGAATTGAACCGCTTTCGGTTGGTGGGGCAATACCAATCTGCCTCCGGTAGTGAAATATCGCTGGGTGCAACCAATGTGCCCCAGGGTTCTGTGCGGGTGACCGCAGGTGGTCGGGTGTTAAGCGAAGGGCAAGACTATACGGTGGATTATATGATGGGTAAAGTCCGCATTATCAACTCTAGCTTGCTTTCATCGGCGGAACCCATTCAGGTGGCCTTTGAAAACAACCCCATTTTCCAGGCCAACCAACGAAATATGATGGGGGGGCGCTTGGATTACCGCCTCAACAAGCGGGTCAACCTCGGGGGAACCTTTATTCGAATGGTGGAAAGGCCCATAACCCAAAAAGTCAACCAAGGCGAGGAGCCCGTTTCCAATAATATTCTGGGGGTGGACATTAGCATGCAGCAAGACAGCCGATTCATTACCCGGTTATTGAACTTATTACCCCTGTACCGCAGCGAGGAGGTTTCAAATTTTCAACTCAATGCCGAGGTTGCGCACTTGCTTCCGGGGAATTCCGCTATCCTGGGAACTTCCGGGATTTCGTACATTGATGACTTTGAAAGCTCCGAAAGCAATTACGATATCCGAAGTTTCAACAGTTGGTTTCATTCCTCAACGCCCTCTCGCTATGCAGAACATCGCCTTCGCGACAGCCTCCCGTACGGTTACAACCGAGCTAATTTGAGCTGGTATAACATTGATCCTCTTTTCTTCCGCAATTCTCCTTTGACCCCCTCGCATATTCAGAACGATGTGGCGATGAAATCCCATCATTATATGCGGGAAGTGTTGGTACAAGAGGTGTTCCCCAATAGGCAACTTGCCAATAACCAGCCCGTTAACCTACCTACCTTTGATTTGGCTTATTACCCCACGGAGAAAGGTCTTTATAATTTTGATGTTGAACCCGGGCCCTTCTCGGCAGGGATTGACTCGGCAGGCCATTTGCTGAATCCAGCATCACGCTGGGGTGGAATGCAACGGCGGGTAGAGCCTAATGATTTTGAAGCCGCGAATATTGAATTTATCGAATTTTGGATGATGGATCCCTTCATCTACCAACCCAATCACGGTGGTGGTACGATGTTTTTCAACTTGGGAAATTGCTCGGAGGATATCTTGAAAGACGGACGGCGTTCTTTCGAAAATGGATTTCCCAAAGCCGATGGTACGGGGCAAGTGGATACCACGGCGTGGGGTTTGGTGCCTAAATTACCGCCCCTTATTAATGCTTTCGATAACAACCCGGCATCCAGGGTTACCCAAGACGTAGGCTTGGATGGCTTTAACGATGTCCAAGAGCGTAATTTCTTTGGGAGCAGCTACTTAAACCGCATCGAATCCCGATTTGGATCCGCTTCATCGAGCTTCCTATCGGCCAACCAAGACCCGGCTTCCGATAATTACCATCACTTCAGGGGAAGCGATTTTGACAACAGCCGCAAATCCGTCTTGGGTCGCTACAAGTTCTTTAATCTCCCCCAAGGCAATTCCTCAACAGATCAACAATCGCCAGAACCCTACCCTACTTCGGCCACTAACCTGCCCAATTCCGAAGACCTGAACAGCGATAATACGCTTACCCAGACCGAAGATTACTTTGAATACCGGGTGAACCTAAGGCCCGGTGAAATGCAAATCGGACGAAATTATATTACTGATATTTTTGAGTCACCGGTTCAACTCCGTAACGGAACCACGGAAGTTGTCAAGTGGTACCAATTCAGGGTGCCGGTATTGGCCCCGGACCGCAGAGTGGGCAATATTACGGATTTCAAGTCGATTCGATTTGCGCGTATATATTTCGCGGGTTTTACCGACAGCATCATATGCCGTATGGCCACCATGCAGCTGGTTCGTACCGACTGGCGGAGATACCTTCAAAGCCTGGCCCCGCCTGGCGAATATACGCCCGTAGACCAAGGAGATCCCACGGTATTTTTGCTATCCACCGTGAACATTGAAGAAAATGGTAACAAATTACCGATACCTTATGTGCTTCCCCCTGGGATTGAAAGGGTAAGGAATGTTTTTACCACCAATTTTCAGCAGCTCAACGAACAATCGCTGCAGGTACGATTCTGTCAATTGAGAGACGGGGATTCCCGTGCGGCTTTCAAGAATACGACTTTTGATATCCGCGCCTACAAACGTTTGGAGATGTTCATGCACGCCGAGGGTGTAGACCTGCAAGACGGGGATGTTTCGGCATTTGTTCGATTGGGAAACGACTACAACCAGAACTATTACGAATACGAACAACCGTTGGTCATTACGGCACCAGGTAATGGAACACCGGAAAGCATCTGGCCGGCGGGCAACAATTTATCGATTCTCTTTGCGGATCTCAACGACGCTAAGAAAGAAAGGAACAAACAAAATTGGCCCTTGAATATTCCTTTCAGAACACAAACTACCTCAGGGCAACGCATCACTGTTCTTGGAAACCCGAACCTCAGCCAAGTACAGACTATCATGTTGGGGGTTCGGAATCCTCGCAAAACATCGGGCTCTTCCGATGACGGCCTTGAAAAATGCGGGGAAATTTGGTTCAACGAATTAAGATTAACCGAGTTTGATAACCGATCCGGCACCGCGGCTACCGGCAACCTGAACATG
>VHAW01000069.1 GCA_016872225.1 Sphingomonadales bacterium
ATCACCACCAACAAAGCATTCCCTTGCTCAAGTTCAGCGACTGCTGCCAATAATCTGGGCTTGAGTTCCAATAGTTCGTTTTGAATTCCGGCTTTCTGCGTTACAATGACTTCATTGCGGTTCCCTGACTTCAAAGTGGCCTCTATCAACTGCTCGTGACGAGCATGGACTTGAGCCCATTCAGAAGATTTGTTCAGCAAGAGGTTACGTGCTTCGGACAATTCATTTTCTCGGTTTTTCCCTTGAAGATCAGCTTCCTCTTTTTCAAGCGCTTTTAAACGAAGCTGCAATTGGTCAAGTTGACCTTGTTCTTCCTCAATTTGCAACAGGAGGGCCTCAAGGTTTCGCCGCCTGCCCAATTTTTTGCCTTCGAACAAGCCGATGGAACCTCCACTCAACCAGCGTCCATCTCCGTAACAGTGGCCCCCTACCGTGACAAACAAAGCTCCAGGATATTTGGATTGCCATGCGGCAATCTCATAGTCCTTTTCGGGGTTCGTGAAAAGAAAAACATGACCAAGCAACGCATCCCTCAATACATGGTATTCGGGGGCACAATCCACCAAGTCCACAACCGCAACGGTACCTTCCGGGATCACAGACCTGAATTGGGCAGAATCAAAATAACCTTGGTAGGCTTCAAGTACAAAGAAAGAAGCCTTGCCCATTCCAGCATCGGTAAGAAGTTGAATACCAGAGCGTGCCTGCTTATAGGTGTTGACGACGTAATAGCTTAAATAAGATTCTAGTACCCTCTCAATCACGGGTTTATACTCAGCCTCTACATTGAAAATATCTCCGAGCAACGGTGCTGCCTGAGCCCAATCCTGATGCTCTCTTAAGTACCGATGGGAATCTGGATATCCCTCCATATTCTGAATAAGGTCACCAAGAAGCTGGGCCTCATTCGTTTTACGGTCCAATTTGCGAGAAATCTCAGCAACCTGCGGCCTTAACGAAAAAAGATCCTGACGGTATTGGGTTAATTGAGCATGATAATCGCTTTGGTACGCCTCAAATTCATGGACACTCTTTTGAAGATTTTCTTTCTCTAAGGAAAGCTGTTGCAACAAATTTCCTAATTGTGATGACTCCTGCAAACGATTTTCTTTTTCGTCTTCCAAACGGCTTTTCTCGGCGTCCAAGGCCTGGATTTGTGCTTCCAGAACATTTACGTTGCTCTCCAAAGCGTATCGCGCAGCTTGGAGTTGATCCAATTGTTTTCGTTGTTCGCCAAAAAGGTGTTCTTGTTCCTGCATGGCATGATCGTCATTCTCCAATCGGAAGGTAACCTCCGCAACCAACGCCGAGGCCTCATCCAGATGCTGGCTCATCATAACCATTTCATTAGAAATGGATTCGATAATGCTGTCTTGTTCTGCAATTTGATTCAAATCAGTTATTTTCTGATCTTCAAGCCCTTGAATCCGGCTATGTAAGTTTCGGACACGCTCTTCCTGCAATTGCTGATTAGCATCCAATTCTCTGAGCTGAGTCGACAATTCCTGTACCTTGGATCGAGATTGGACCAAGACTTGCTCAGCTTCGAGGACTTTACTCTTGCCATGATGCAAGGTTGCTTCCGCATCTTGCAAGGCCTGATCCAGCCTGGACTTCTCGGAACTTAATTCGACTTCTTGAAAATGACCTTCAGTGAGTTGATTGGACCAACCATGCAACTGATGCCAGGCTAATTCCTGGGCTGCGATCCGATAATCCTCCTTGAGTTGCTGAACCTGCTCGGCTTTGCGAGCTTGATTTTGCAATTGTTTCATAGATCGATCAATCTCGTAAAGGATATCTTCCACTCTGGCCAGGTCTGCTTCCGCGCTTTCTAACCTTGCCATGGTCTCCTTTTTGCGGATTTTGTACTTGGAAACCCCGGTCGCTTCCTCGAACAATTCTCGACGTGAATGGTCTTTATCATTCAGGATTTCGTCGATCATTTTGAGTTCGATAATCGCATACGAATCACTTCCAATCCCTGTATCGAGAAATAAATTGGTTATGTCTTTCAATCGGCATGTCACTCCATTGAGCAGATATTCGCTTTCCCCTGATCGGTATAACCGACGGCCGATCGTGACTTCGCTGTACTCGGAGGGTAATATGCCCTTGTGGTTCTCGAACGTTAGACGAACCTCGGCAAGGGCAGCTTGCTTCCGCAGCTTATTTCCATTAAAAATGACCCCTTCCATTTTGTCAGAGCGCAGCAATCGGGATTTCTGTTCGCCCAGAACCCAACGCATGGCATCGACCACGTTGGATTTTCCAGTCCCGTTGGGGCCTACAATCCCGGTGACCCCCTCTTTGAATCGAATCAAAACTCTGTCCCCAAAACTCTTAAAACCCTTAACCTCAATTTCCGTAAGACGCATACAATCAGTGAAATATATTTATTTTTAAAGCCCGTGGGGGTATCTACAAACTTAACCAGACCTTCCTTACATTTATACGAATTTTCCATGGACTTTTCCACCATTGTGTATATCGTTGGCGCATTGGCTTATGTGCTTTTGAGGAGGCAATTCAAGTCCCAACCAACTCCAAGTCCTGGCCCAGTTGATTTTCCACCCCCTAAGGCTCCATTGCCATTACCAAATGTCCCCGCAGCTACCCCGCCATTGACTGGCACTTTCAACTCCCGTCAATCGCATCCAGGACCAACCCGACCCGGTTCGGTGAGGCAAAGCCAATACAGTCCTTTGTTTAGAGAGGGCTCTGAACGTTTTTCCACCTCTGAATCGCTCAGCGTCGCCAATACCACTACCAAGTCTGAAGACCAAATCTTGATGGAAACCGAGGATTTGCAGGCCAATCTGAGTCTCTCCAAACCCACTCATTTCCGAAAACCGGACCAATATGAATGGAGGCGTGCCATCATCCTTTCCACCCTGCTCGAGCCACGCTACGACCGAGGCCTAAACCAGTAACCCCAAATCCGCTACGGAGCAAGGTCGATCCAAAAGGAATCCTTCCCCGAATTCTACCCCAATCCAACGACCCATTTCTCTGGACCTTGCTCCCACGAATGGAAGAAAGTCCGGTCTAGCAATCGGGGTGATAGGCTCATGACTCCCATCCTTATAAAACTGGGAGCCAAAACACTGAAGAAGCTCTTCTTTGGCTCGTGCGTAAGAAGTAATATCGATGACCAAGTCTGGCCGATGATAATGATCTTGAATATAAAATCCTAGCAACGGAACCTGCCAGGGCTCCTGCTCCAAACCGTTCACTCTGGTTTGAACTTTGGGCAAAGCGCTCATAAACACCGCTCTTCGCAGAATTCCTGATGCTCGACCATGATCGGGATGTCGGTCCGAAACCACATTTCCCCAAATCACTTTGGGCCTGTAGGTCCTAATGACCTCCATCAAACGATGAAGCACTTCACGATTTCCTTCAAAGTATCCATCGCCAAGATCCAACTGCACCCTATCGGCTAACCCTAACTTCCGAGCAGCCTGCTCCGCCTCTTGCATTCTCAATTCCGCATTGCCTCGAGTACCCAATTCCCCACGGGTCCAATCCACCACCACCACACGAAGACCTTGCGCAACCGCTTTGAGCATAGAACCTCCCATCCCCAGCTCCGCATCATCTGGATGCGCGGCCATCACCAACCAATCGCAACCGATGTTGGTTTTTTTTCCTCCCTGATTCGTCTTTTTTTTCATAACACTAATTTCGGAATTTGTAGGGAATCTCGTATTGATTCCCCTCCACCATCATCAATATCAACTCAATATCCCTATCCTCCTGCAATTCATAGGTGGATTTCAAGTTACTACCGAACATCCGAGCCAATCCTTGCCACATGAAGGCCTGAAAAGAACCCCTAAACTCTCGGACGATGGAGTAAGACGTTCGGGCTGTTTCACGATCCACCAGTTTAATCAAAATACGACCCTGGGTCACCGTAAGTTCGACTAATTGCTTTTTGTATTGCTTTTTGAGCGAAGATTCCAATTTGCGGCAATGAGCACGGTGTTTGGATTCTGGTATGGTTTTCAGTTCTTCTTCCAATTCGTTCAATTGACGACCTGCCGCCTTGGCCAAAGGATAGACCTTGACCACATTCCAATATAATCGATCAAAGCGTTTACGCTCAGCGGCAGAACGGAATATACGCCGATCCCTAACCTCCACATGCGGCAAAAAGGCTATTGGAATTGTGTCCCCGTTTTCATCAATATAGGCCGGCAACTCCATGGGAACGGGCGTACCAGGACTTTGTGCCTGTACAGTTCCCTCAAACCCTAACAAAAGCCCTACCAACACGCCAAAGCTCCTTCGCAAGATCAATCCACGGCCATAAACTTCCTTGAAGAGGCTGGGCAAACATCTCAAATTCCCTGACATTGACCTTTGAACGCTATTTTTACAAAGTTATTCTTGAATTCCTTCTCTTGGCCTTGCCTCCAACCCCTGCCTTGCTTGCCCTATCCCCTTTGGACGGGAGATACCACCCTACAAGCAAGGTCTTGAGTCCATATTTCTCAGAATGGGGCCTCTTTCGATACAGGGTGCGCATAGAATGGCTTTATTTCGAGGCCCTTTGCGACATCCAAGTTCCCGGAGGTCCACAGATTGAATCCGGTTTACGAGAACGGCTCTGTCACCGCTTTCATCACCTTGAGCTCCAAGATGTTCAAGCTATCAAAAAATTAGAGACCACCACTTTGCATGACATCAAAGCAATGGAGTATTGGATGAAAGGAGTTTTGGAGCAGGAAGGAGCAGGTCACCTTAAAGAATGGATCCACTTTGCCTTGACTTCCCAGGACATCAACCACACGGCAATCCCTCTCTCCCTCAAAGAAGCGCTTACAGAAGTCATCCTTCCGACCTGGCAGGAAACCATTCAAGAATTGAGGGATTTAGCTGAAATCTGGATGGAAATTCCCATGCTTGCCCGTACCCACGGACAGACCGCCTCCCCTACTCGTCTTGGAAAAGAACTCATGGTTTGGGTGGAACGACTCCAAAGGCAGTACACGATGTTGGAACGTTGTCCCATCGGTGCCAAATTCGGGGGTGCTACCGGCAACTTCAATGCGCATCATCTGGTTTGGCCCCAAACGGATTGGCATCATTTTGCCAACCAATTTGTAGAACATACTTTAGGCCTTACCCGGTATCGCTACACCACCCAAATCGAACATTACGATTATTTGGCAGCGCTATGCCACAACCTGATGAGATTGCACACCATTCTGCTCGATGCCTGCAGGGATTTATGGCAGTATATTTCCATGGGATATTTTCGTCAACAAATCCTCACCGGGCAAATTGGCAGTTCGGCGATGCCCCATAAAGTGAATCCCATTGATTTCGAAAATGCAGAAGGCAACTTAGGCATGGCCAATGCCTTACTTACCCATCTGGCTGATAAATTACCAGTTTCCAGATTACAACGTGATCTTAGTGACAGTACAGTATTAAGAAACCTTGGCGTTCCCCTGGGTCATGGTTTGCTCGCCTTGCATTCTTTTCGAAAAGGTCTCTCCAAGATTCAAGTTGACCAAAACAGGATTCAACAGGACCTTAATCAAAATTGGTCCGTGCTTGCGGAAGGTATCCAAACGGTGTTACGCCATCGCGGTATAGAAGCTCCTTACGAAAAACTCAAAGAACTTACCCAAACCGGAACCTCATTGGATCCATCAGCCATCCAACAACTGGTGTTGGACCTGGATCTGGACCCTGAAACCTCGAGTCTGCTGCTTCACCTTCGACCAGATACTTATCTTGGCGCTTTACCCAGCGATGACGGCCAACCCTTCCCCTCTTGAACCCGAAGGTGGCATCCGCTTCAATCCCTTTGATGGACACCACCGATTTGATGGAACACGTTGCTTGATCTCTGGTCGGAGCATTGACCCAGCCTCCGAATTGCGCCCGGTATTCCCCGACCGATGGATCGAACAACTTGGCCTGGAACATCAAGTACTCACCCTACCCAATGGGACCAAAATTTCTTACAAAGAACTCCAAATCCCTGTGCACAACGATTGTTGGAATGGCGGAATGGACGAAGTGGCCCGCAAATGCGCCAATCTTATCCTGGTAGGCACCGACACCTTGGGATGGACTAATACCGAGAAAATTTATCAATGGCTTTGTTGGCTTTTCATGGGGGTACTCTACGCCGAAATGAACGCCGTTGAAGGTCAAAAGGCAACTCATCCAGCCTGGAAAGACTCATCTTTCTTGGGTCGCTACCGGATGATTCATCTAAGTCTGCAAGGAGCTGTATACCCCATACAATATTTGGGTTACGACCCCGGATCCGTATTCATTTTGCCAATGAATCCAACCCCGTTCCTTTTTGATTTCAAAACGAGTTCCAATACCCAAAGTGTATCCGTGCAAGTGGGCGGTTCTGCTATTCTCGCATCGCTAGGAGATAATGGAGCACAGTTGGCTTTTTTTGAAGATGAATTCACCCCGCTACGCAAGATTCTACTTGATCCCGTTCAAGCGGATGAGATCTTTGCTCGCATGTGTTACCGAAGTCATTTGTTAAACCCTGTATTCGAATACGGTATTTCCTATGCGGATGATAAGGACCCAACGACATGGATACAAATGAGGATCCCTGAGCAACATGCCCGGGAAGAAGCTTTTCAAGCTTGGTCCGATGCAGAATATGTTCAGGTGCTTGATTTATATTTAGCACGGCATGGCTACAGCCCCTTGAGCAATTGGCAAGAAAGCGGGGAAATTATGACTTTCCTGGAATTGCCGGCGACGGAAAATTGAGGTTTTGTTGCCGGAGAAAGTATTTACCCAACAAATCGAATTCCAAATTTACCCGCTGACCTACTTTCAACAGCCCCAAATTGGTATGGGTAAAAGTATAAGGGATAACGGCCACCGTGAAATAATCATGATTGACTTGAACCAAGGTTAAGGATACACCATTTATAGTGATGGACCCTTTGGGAATAAGCAAAGATCCGTGTTGGTTGGGGTACATGAAAGTAAATATCCAACTCCCCTGCTGATCTTGAACATCAAGACATAGTCCGGTATCATCTACGTGACCCTGCACCCAATGTCCGTCCAGACGATCCCCTATACGCAGACAACGCTCCAAATTTACTCGATCACTAATCTTCAGATCACCAAGAGCGGTTCTTTCCATCGTTTCTTTCACTGCCACCACACGATGTTTACCATCGCCACACTGAACAACCGTTAAACATACCCCGTTATGTGCGAGACTTTGATCAACCTTAAGCTCGTCACTCAATGGTGATGAAAAGTCCATTAAAACATTGGTACCATCCTCCACTTTGGCCTCTAATTGGCCCATGGATTCAATAATCCCTGTAAACATCGGAAATCAATCGGAAGTGGCCACCAAAGAAGTCCCTCCTCCACTCAGTTGCGCAACCAAATAAGAACGGTTCAGTCTTGCAATGTTCTCCACACTGATACCCTTAGGGCATTCTGCTTCGCAGGCTCCTGTATTGGTACAATGACCGAAGCCTTCGCGATCCATGGCCTCAACCATTGACAGAACTCGTTCACGATGTTCAGGTTGACCCTGTGGTAACAATGCGTATTGCGAAACCTTGGCCGAAACAAAAAGCATAGCCGAAGCATTTTTGCACGCTGCGACACATGCTCCGCAACCAATGCACGCCGCAGACATAAAGGCTTCATCCGCATCCGTTTTGGGGATGGGTACGGCATTACCATCGGGTGCATTGCCTGTATTCACCGTTACATAACCACCCGCTTGCTGAATCCTGTCAAAAGCCGAACGATTCACCGCGAGGTCCTTAAGAACAGGAAATGCCGAAGCACGGAAAGGTTCCACGGTGATGGTTTCCCCATCATGAAAATGCCTCATGTGCAATTGACAAGTCGTCGTACCCCTTTGTGGCCCATGGGCCCTTCCGTTAATGTACATACTGCACATGCCGCAAATCCCTTCGCGACAATCATGATCAAAGGCCACCGGCTCTTTTCCCTCACCAATCAATTGCTCGTTGAGCAGATCCATCATTTCCAAGAAAGAAGCGTGCAACGGTACAGCAGCAAGATCATAAATCTCGAAGGCACCTTTGGCCTCAGCGGATGCTTGACGCCACACACGAAGTTTCAACCGTAAACTTTGATTTTCCATCGTTTTAAATTCAGTTATTCCTGAGACTGGATTTTTGTAAAGAGCTTCCTAGGATGTTACTTACCGCTCATTATTTGTATGAACGCTGACTAAGTTGAACGGCTTCAAAGATTAAGGCTTCGCGGTGCATCACGGGCTCCACGTTTGGGCCTTGGTACTCCCATGCCGACACAAAAGCAAAAGCCTCGTCATGACGCATCGCCTCGCCTTCCGGAGTTTGATGTTCCACCCGAAAATGACCGCCGCATGATTCTTCCCTCGTCAAGGCATCCCATACCATAAGACGGCCCAATTCGATAAAATCAGCAACACGATGCGCCTTGTCGAGCTCAGGGTTGTACGAATTTAAAGAGCCGGGGACCAGTACATTGGACCAAAAATCTTTGTGTAATTGTTCTAAAAGACCCAATGCATGGCGCAATCCCTCTGCAGACCTTACCATACCACAGTATTCCCACATGATTTTGCCAAGCGCCCGGTGAAAGGATTCTGCAGAACGTTTGCCGTTCACCGATAACAATTTTTTCTGAATTTCCAAAGCCCGTTGTTCTGCTTCGACAAAAGAGGGATGATCGGTTGGTGAAGCAGCTTGCCGAATTTCTCCGGAGAGATATGCGCCAATGGTGTACGGTAACACAAAATAACCATCTGCCAGGCCCTGCATCAAAGCGGAGGCTCCCAAACGGTTGGCACCATGATCCGAAAAATTGGCCTCTCCGATG
>VHAW01000070.1 GCA_016872225.1 Sphingomonadales bacterium
ATTTCTTTGCCGTTGGGGGAAAGAGCAAATTGGGTGACCCCGGTATTCACGGCCATGTTCTTGACAGCGTTGCCGCGACCATCGTGGCGAATCGTGACCTTGATCTGCCGACCTTGTTCTCCGTTGGGCTGCAAATAAAGGTCCCCGTTGTAGGTATAGCAGAGGGTGCGGCCTTGGCTCACGCTGAGGTGGCGAACCGGGTGGGTTTTGAATTGAGTTAAAGGCGTTTCTTTCCCGCCCGACAAGCGGACCACGTTGAGACTGCCGGACTTTTCGCTGAGGTAGAGCAGGTCGCCTCCGCTTCCTTCAAAAACCGGATCCAAATCCTCACCGTCAAAACTGCTGACCTGGGTATAAACGCCTTTGATCAGGTCCAGGGTCCAGATATCCCGGGTCACCGAGCTGCGGTGATGCTTGCGCAGCAGGTCCTCGTAGCCTTTGCGGTCCTGAAAAACCAGGAGACTTCCGTCCTGGTTGAGGCGGGCAGAACTCATCCCCGCCTCCGAGATCAGTAGGTGACGGCCACCGGTGGCGGGGACGCTGTACAGGTTTTGAAAAAGCCGGGGGCTGTAGAAACGAATGTTCTCTTTGCTGACACAGCGGGCGCTGGTGAAGTAGACCGTCTTGGAATCCGGGCTAAAGTCCTGGGGGTAATCGGCGGCGCTGTGGTGGGTCAGCCGGGTAGGTTGACCCCCGGCAACGGGCATCACAAAGACATCAAAATTCCCGTAGCGATCGCTGGCAAAGGCAATGGAACGCCCATCGCGGCTCCAAACAGGCATCATATCGTGGGCTTCGTGCACGGTGAGGGGGTAAGCGGTACCACCGGCTGCAGGCACTATATAGAGGTCGCCTTTGTAGCCAAAGGCAATCTGCGAGCCGTCTGGGCTGATGCGGGGGTTGCGGATCCAGCGGGCCTCGTTTTGGGCCTGCAGGTCGAGGCTAAACAAGGTGAGGCTACAGGCAACGAGGGAGAAGGTCAAGAAAGGATTTTTCATAGGACGAAAATAGGTGTCGATTAGGTTTGGGAAATTCCATAGAAATCCCCTGAACATTTCTTGGCAAAATCAATTTGAAATCTTCTTTCAAAACGGTGGTAAAACCTGATAAAAATGCATTTTTGATTATTTCATCATCTATCTTTGCGGCGATGCAAAAAGCCTGTTGGGTTTTAATCGGTCGGTCCTGGCTTGGACTCCCTGTTTTCTCCTCTTATAAATTCGTTTTCCATGAAGCGTAACGCTATGTCCGGCTTGTTCAAGTTTGGACGGTTCAATGTCATAACTGTTTTTTTCACCTTGTTTTTTGGTTTTTTTTCAAAGCCGGTTTTGGCTCAGTCTGCTCCTATCGAGGGTTTCGGGGACGGTCCCAAGTTGGTGATTGCTTTAATGGCCCTGGCTTGGGTTCTCTTAGCCGGTTTACAAACCTTTTCAGCGTCCATGCGCACCAAGGGAGTTCGCCTCTTCAATTGGAACAAGGTGAACGCCGTGCTGATGGTTTTCTTTTTGGTGGCTTTCATGCTCTTTGTGTTATGGCATTTTCTCAAGGTCATGAAGTTTACGTTACCTATATCCGCATCGGCTCACGGCGTGGAATTGGACGGTATGTTAAATGTAACCTTTTGGATTACCATTGCCGTTTTTGTGGTAACTCAAGTATTGCTCTTCACCTTTGCCTTGGCTTATCGCCAAAGGGAGGGACGCAGAGCCTTTTTTTATACTGACAATCACCAATTGGAATTTTATTGGACCGTGATCCCGGCGATTGTGTTAACCGTCCTGGTGTTATACGGCACCAAGGTTTGGAGGGAAATCACGCAGGTCCAGCCCGCCAAGGATGCCCTCAAATTCGAGCTTTTTGCTTATCAGTTTGGTTGGCAGGCTCGTTACCCCGGTGCAGATGGGGAACTCGGAGGGCATGATTTCCGCCTGATTTCCGCGACCAACAGCATGGGTATTGAACAGACGGACAGCGCTGGTCAAGATGATTTGTTGGCTTCAGAAATCACCCTTCCGGTGAATCGTCCCGTTCTTATGAAGTTGAGGGCCAGGGATGTAATCCATTCAGCCTATATGCCCCATTTCCGTGTTCAAATGAATATAGTGCCGGGCATGCCTACGCAATTCTATTTTACCCCTACCGTGACCACCAAAGCAATGCAAGAAATCACAGGCAACTCCAATTTCGTATACGAATTGGCTTGTAATAAAATATGCGGTGCTGCGCATTTTAATATGCGCATGAAGGTCAACGTGGTATCGGATGAAGAATATGTTGTATGGTTGGCCAAGCAGCGCCACTATTTCCGACGTCCGGAACCCACCAATGCGGTTGCTTCCCCTGACGTCCCTTCTTCCCAGGCAAGCACTACCGCCCAAGGCTTAATCTCTGCTCGATAAAATTTCTATAAATTTCCATTTTCTATGTCTACGATAGCACATTCAAACGATCCCACCCACGGGCATAGTTTGCATACTCACGATCCGGCTCACGGCCATGATGTCCATGGTCATCATCACAAGGAAACTTTCATTACCAAGTACATTTTCTCACAGGATCACAAGATGATCGCCAAGCAATATTTGTTCAGCGGGATGTTGATGGCTTTGATTGCGGCGGGTCTTTCGTTGTTGTTCCGTTTGCAATTGGGCTGGCCAGATCGCACGTTCCCT
This sequence comes from Sphingomonadales bacterium, assembly GCA_016872225.1. Classification (GTDB taxonomy): domain Bacteria; phylum Bacteroidota; class Bacteroidia; order UBA7662; family UBA7662; genus SYHX01. The sequence goes on from VHAW01000070.1 coordinate 2,673, forward strand.
TGGTTGGAGAGCATCATCGGAGAATGGGGCAAGGGTGGCCGGCTGGATCCAAATTTTTACTTGTCTTTGGTGACATTGCACGGAACCCTTATGGTCTTCTTTGTGCTGACGGCAGGCCTGAGCGGAACTTTTTCGAATCTCCTGATTCCTTACCAGGTTGGTGCAAGGGATATGGCTTCGCCCTTCATCAACATGCTCAGCTATTGGCTGTTCTTTCTCTCCTCGGTGATCATGTTGGCTTCGTTGTTTGTGGAGAGCGGACCCGCTTCGGCCGGTTGGACGATATATCCTCCGTTGAGTGCCCTACCGCAGGCAATACCTGGTTCCGGATTAGGGATGACTCTTTGGCTTATCTCTATGGTTCTGTTTATTGCATCAGCCTTGATGGCTGCATTGAATTACATAACCACGATCCTCAACCTTCGGACCCAGGGTATGAAAATGACTCGTATGCCGCTTACCGTATGGTCCTTTTTCTGCACCGCGATTCTGGGGGTCCTTTCCTTTCCGGTATTGTTATCTGCTTCATTGCTATTGGTTTTTGACCGCTCGTTTGGGACTTCTTTTTATCTCAGCGAAATTTATATCGCCGGCGAAGCTTTGACCCGCACGGGTGGTTCGCCTATCCTGTTCCAGCACTTGTTCTGGTTCCTTGGTCACCCGGAAGTTTATATTGTAATGATGCCAGCCCTGGGTTTGACTTCCGAAATCATTGCCACCAATGCCCGCAAACCTATTTTTGGGTACCGTGCGATGGTAGGCTCTTTGTTGGGTATTTCTTTCCTTTCGTTTATTGTTTGGGGGCACCATATGTTCATTACGGGTATGAATCCATTTTTGGGTAATGTGTTCATGATTCTTACCCTGGTGATTGCGGTACCTTCGGCGGTCAAGGTTTTTAATTACCTGGCTACGCTATGGCGTGGTAACATTCGATTTACCCCGGCGATGATGTTTGCGATTGGAGTTGTTTCGCTCTTTATTTCAGGGGGTTTAACAGGAATCTACCTGGGTAATGCCGCCTTGGACATCAACCTGCACGATACCTATTTTGTGGTAGCTCACTTCCACATTGTGATGGGATCAGCCTCCATGTTTGGGATGCTTGCCGGGGTTTACCATTGGTATCCCAAAATGTACGGTCGCATGATGAACGAGAAATTGGGTTACCTTCATTTTTGGCTGACTTTCGCTTCGGTGTATCTTGTCTTTTTTCCCATGCACTTTATGGGTCTCGACGGGGTTCCTCGCCGTTATTATCAGTTTACCGGTTTTGAATTTATGACGGAGTGGATGGATATGAATCGTTTTATTTCCGTCTCTGCCATTATGGCCACCGTTGCTCAGCTGATTTTCTTCTATAATTTCTTCCACAGCATGCGTCGAGGTCGGGTTGCTTCTCAGAATCCTTGGGGCTCCACCACCCTTGAGTGGACAACGCCAGTCGAGCGCTTGCATGGCAATTGGCCCGGTGAAATACCTCATGTTCATCGTTGGCCTTACGATTACAGTCGCCCTGGTGCACCGCAGGACTTTATTATGCAAACCGTGCCGGACGAAGACCTTCCTATGGCGGTTCGTGGTCGTCCAACAAATGAAGCAGTATCCGGAGCTGGTGTACCCGAACGAGTTACCGCATCAACTGACCGGCCTGTCTCTGCTTCATCGGTGTTCTTCGCTCGTTTTCTTCACCGCATAGGTCTGCGCAGGGCCTAAGGCCTGCCGGGATGAACGAACGCCCCGCCCGTTATCGCCGTCAGCTGCTTCGTTGGAATCGGCTTACGTTGCTTACTGCTTTGTTACTTATTCTTGCGGGAGGAATAGTCCGTTCTTCGGGATCTGGGATGGGATGCCCGGATTGGCCTTTGTGCTTTGGGCAATGGATTCCGCCGCTTTACGAGACGGATTTGCCGGCTAATTACCAGGAGATTTATTCAGAGCGTGGATACAAGGACACCCGATTCAATGCTTTCAAGACCTGGACCGAATATTTGAATCGTTTACTCGGGGCGTTGACCGGGTTCTTGGTGTTGGTGCAAGCAATCCTGGCTTTGCGTTATTGGCGTGCAGGACGCTCAAGGGCTAACCCAGAATTTAGTATTGAATTAAGTGCATCCACGGGTGCTAAAGCGGCGTTGTTATGGGCCGGGTTGGCTTTGCTTTTGGTCTTGGTGCAAGGGGGCATTGGGGCATGGGTCGTGGCCACGCATCTTAAGGGATCGGTGGTGACCCTGCATCTTGTGTTGGCATGGGTATTGATGACGGTGCAATTGTGGTTGGGCTTTGCCTTGGCTCCACAGCCTGAACAGACCTGTCCTTATGGGCAATTGGATCGTTGGGGTCTCAGTCTGTGGATGCTCTTGTTGTTTGGGCAACTGGGTTTGGGTGCCTTGGTGCGGGAAGCGGTGGATGCTTGGATACCGACCTATGCCTCGGATCAGTTCACTTTTATAGCACTGGGCGAGGCATACCTTTGGCATAAAAATCTTTGGATGCTCATTCTGATGCTGGGGGCTTGGTTGGCTTATCGTCAATGGACGTTGTATCATGATCGCGAGGCAGGATTTTGGGCGGTATCGTCCATGGGTATGTTGACTTTGCAGGTTATCAGCGGTTTGTGGATGGTTCTCTTCGGTTTGCCGGCGGTTCCTCGTACGCTGCATATCTTGTTGGGAAGCTTGGCGTTGGTTTCTGCTCTGGGTTGGTGGACTCGGCAGCGAATGTTGCTTTCAAAGCCAAAGTCATGATGGCTTTTCGCTCCAGGTTGGCAGATTACAGCCAATTTCTCAAATTACGATTGTCTTTGTTGGTGGTTTTTTCGGCAGTATTGGGCTACTTGATTGCGGCAGGGGAACTTATCAGCTGGGGCGTAATCGCCTGGCTTGCTTTGGGAGGTTTTCTAGTAACCGGTGCGTCCAATGGTTTGAACCAGATTATCGAGAGGGACACGGATGCATTGATGCATCGAACTTTGGGTCGTCCAGTTCCTAGTGGTCGAATGGGTCTGAAAGAGGCCTGGTTTCTCGCCCTTGTGTTGGGTGTTTCGGGATTGGGGATTCTATATTACGGAACTACGCTGCTGAGTGTTCAAATGGGAGCAGTGGCGTTGTTAAGCTATGCTTTCGCATACACTCCGCTCAAAAAGGTGACTCCGATTGCGGTTTTTGTGGGGGCATTTCCCGGAGCAATGCCGGTGCTGATTGGCTACGCTGCGTTTGAAGGGCATTTAAACCTTGAGGCTGGCTTGCTCTTTCTGATTCAATTTTTCTGGCAGTTCCCCCATTTCTGGTCCATTGCTTGGGTTCTGCACGAGGATTACCAAAGAGCCGGATTTCATTTGCTTCCTACCCGAGCCGAACCTCAGACAGCCACAGCGCGCATCATCCTTTGGTATACCTTGACTCTTCTTCCATTTGCCATGGCCCCATGGTGGTATGGATTTCAAGGTAATCTAGGTGCGGTTGTTTGTTTAATTATGACCATGTGGTTCGTTTATGCCGCGTGGCGATTATACCAGGGGGCTGACAAGCCTCTGGCCCGCAAACTAATGTTTGCCAGCTTTGTTTATCTTCCTGTAGTTCAGTTAGCTTACTGGCTGGACGCGGCTCGTTAACCCCTTTTCACTTCGCCTTTTTTCTTCACTAATTATTTCCCTCACCCATACCCTCAATCCTGTATCCCCGCCATGAACCGTTCTATGCCTTCCGGCTCTTCTGTAAACTCAGCGCGTTCCGCAGTGCACCCCCGCGAATTTCTGATGTGGGGTTTTTTGGTTTCCGTCTTTATGTTGTTTGCGGGTTTGACTTCGGCGTTCATCGTGCGAAGAGCCGATGGGAATTGGTTGCAATTTGAATTGCCTCAAGCCTTTGCAATTTCGACCTTGTTGGTGGTGATTTCCACAGTCACTCTGGAGCTCGCTCGTAAGGCGGCTCGCCGAAACGAGTTCAGCGCATTACGCGCCTGGTTGTTAGCTACAGCTGTTCTTGGCATGGCTTTTCTGGCTTCTCAATTCTATGCCTATCTGCAGTTGACGGGGCAGGGAATTTTCTTGGTGGGTAATCCATCCGGTTCCTTTCTCTATGTCATATCGGGCGTACACGCCTTGCACATTGTGGCTGCGGTGCTGGCTGTTCTAGTGACCCTGTATCGAGCATACCGTTGGGAGGTTCATTCCAAATCTCTGTTAGGTTTGCGTATTTTGGCTATATTTTGGCATTTTCTGACAATCCTTTGGCTTTATCTTTACACATTCTTGTGGTGGATGCATTAATTTTCGCCTCGTAATAAACTATCCTATGTCATCGCAAGCCAGCCCTGTACTTCAGTCCTCCGGTAAAATCTGGGATGGTGGTAACGAACCCTTCGGCGCCAGCTACGGCAAGCTGATGATGTGGTTTTTTCTCCTTTCGGATGCCTTTACTTTTTCGGCCCTTTTGTTGGCCTATGCTGCTCTGAGATTCTCCTCGTTGAGTTGGCCGGTACCAGACAATGTATTTGCTGGTGTTCCATTTATCCACGGTCATTTTCCCTTGGTTTTTGTGGGCATTATGACCTTCATTCTTATTATGAGTTCAGTCACGATGGTACTTGCGGTGGAAGCAGGTCACCGAGGTGCGCGTAGCGAAGTAGTCAAGTGGATGATTTGGACAATTTTGGGAGGTATTGCGTTTTTGAGTTGCCAGGCTTGGGAATGGTCGCACCTTCACCACGATGGCGCATGGTGGGGCTCCAATCCTTTCTTGAATGCAGATGGCACACCGGGTCAGGTTAACTTCACCAACCTCTTTTTTACCATCACGGGTTTTCATGGTTTTCATGTCTTCAGCGGGGTGGTAATCAATATTATAGTGACCATTATGACGGTGGTTGGCGTCTTTGATCGCCGTGGTACCTACGAAACCATCGAGAAAATTGGATTGTATTGGCACTTTGTGGATTTAGTCTGGGTCTTTGTTTTCACCTTCTTTTATTTGGTTTAATTGACAATTATGTCCGGAGAGCACAACAGCAGTTTCGATATTAAGGGGATATGGATGGTATTTTGGGTCCTGTTCGCCATTACCGTCTTAGAGTTCATCCTTGCATTGGTCATCCCGGAGGCGTTCATAGCCAAGCCTATCAAAAATGTGATTTATATTGCCTTGACCCTCCTGAAGGCTTTCTACATCGTGGCTTATTTCATGCACCTCAAGTTTGAACGCATTAATATGATTTACAGCATCATTTTACCAACCGTCTTCGTATTGGGCGTTATTGCGGCTTTGATGTACGAGTCGGATTACTGGTTCACTCTGCGTTGATGCGCAAGTTCGGGTTGCTCTTTCTGATGTTGGGGCTACCCGTGGTCATTTACCTGGGCTACGTTAATTTGGCGGAGAATCAGTACCAATCGTTACCGATCTGGGGTCCCAAGAAATTACTTCCAACCGCTCCTAAGAACGGTACAAGTCATCCGGACGATACACTCTATGCCAATTTACCTGCTCTGGAGAAATGGATGGATCGTCGAAGCAATACGGTCCTCATTTTGCATTTGGTTCGTTACGGAGAATCGGCTGCGCTTCGAGCATTGCGCGATGCTCAATCGACTCGTATTGCGGATGTTTTTCGAAACAATCCCTTGGTGCATCAATTTACCCTTGGTTTGGATGATTATCCTATCCAGGTTCAAGGCTCTCTTCGGCCATTCCAGGTTCCAGCGCCTATGGAGGAAGTTTTGGACTCCGTCCATAAAGCCAAACTGTGGCAGGATTTGAGGGTATATGCCCCGGATTGGCAGCAGCAGTTCAAACAGATTCCTCAGGAAGGGTTGACCTTGCTAATTGACCGCAAGCGCAGGGTCCGAGGTTTTTACCGCGGCGTGCTCAAGGACCATACCGATCGTTTGATGGAGGATACCCGAACTTTGATTGCGGAATACGCCAATACGCCCAATCGCAGACGTCGTCGTTTGTAACTTTACACCATGTTTTATATGCATCATGCAAAGAAAATTGCGGATTTAGGTAATCGCCGAGTTTTTGCCGGGGTCATTATGTTGTCCCTGGTGGTTCTGGGCTTAGTGATCTTGTTGAATTCGTTGCCTCAGCGGGAGAAAATCCCGTCTTTTGTGG
>VHAW01000071.1 GCA_016872225.1 Sphingomonadales bacterium
GATCGTAAAAAAACCATTGACATCGGTGCTGGCTCCAATGGTGGTTCCAGCCAAAAATACATTGGTAAAGAGGATGGGCTCTCCACTGCTTTTGTCCAAAACGGTTCCTCGCACAGTACCTGAACCCTGACCTGTGGCCGTATGGCAAAGGCCAACAAACGCAATCACGATGCCAAGGAAGCCTGTACGGCCCAAAGCCTTAAAAACATACCTCATCGGAGTAAAATTAAGGAATGATGATGCAATTCGTACAAGGCACGCAAAGCATAATAGGCCAGTTCCTCAGAACTCAGGCCCCAAGGGAAGCGGAGACTGCTTTTGCTGCGTCTTCGAGGGTAATGGCTGCACGGATGGGCAAACCGGAAGCCTCTAAGATGGCTTTGGCTTCAACAGCATTGGTTCCTTGCAAACGAACGATCAAAGGAACGCGCAGATCCCCCAAGGATTTGCAGGCTTCCACAATACCGTTGGCCACCCGATCGCAACGAACGATACCCCCAAAAATGTTCACCAAAATAGCTTGGACATTGGGGTCCTCCAAAATAATGTTGAAAGCCTGAGCAACACGCTCGGCAGAGGCAGTGCCCCCGACATCCAGGAAATTGGCCGGGCTTCCGCCGCTAATCTGAATCATATCCATAGTCGCCATGGCTAGTCCTGCCCCGTTCACCATGCAACCGACGTTTCCGTCCAGTTTAATATAATTCAAATTAAAAGAAGCTGCTTTGCGTTCTGTAGGGTCATCTTCGCGTGGATCGTGCATGGAAGCGATATCGGGCACACGCATTAGCGCATTGTCATCTATATTGACCTTGGCGTCCACCGCCAAAATGCGATCATCCGAAGTTTTGAGCACAGGATTGATCTCGAACAAAGAAGCTTCTACCCCTTCAAAAGCTATTACCAGATTTTGACAAAATGCTACCATTTGTTTGAAAGCCTGGCCCTTAAGCCCCAGATTCAAGGCTACCCTGCGGGCCTGATACGCTTGAAAACCAATCGCAGGGTCTATCCATTCCCGGTAAATTTTCTCGGGATGCTTTTCGGCAACTTCTTCGATATCCATTCCACCTTCCGGGGAATAAACCATCACAAAACTTCCCTTGGCTCGATCCAACAAAACCGATAAATAAAATTCTTGAGTGGGTGATAGTCCAGGGGCATAAACATCTTCCGCGATTAACACCGAATGCACCTTCTTACCTGCAGCACCAGTTTGTGGAGTCACCAGCTGCATTCCCAAAATCTGGGCGCTCAGTTGCTGAACCTCATCCAAAGATTTAGCCAATTTGATTCCGCCCCCCTTACCCCTACCACCGGCATGGACCTGGGCCTTGACTACCCAACATCCAGTTTTGGTCTGTTCTTGCATAAGGCTGGCCACCTTAACCGCCTCCTCTGGGGTGGAGGCCAATAGACCTCGCTGAACCGTAACACCATATTGAGACAACAAGGCTTTACCCTGATATTCATGGATATTCATAGAGGGATGATTATATAATTAGGAACTATACGGATCAATACGGTTTAGCCCCCAAAGTCGTCAAAGGCTACATGCTCCTTAGGAATACCCCAATCATCGCACATTTTGAGAACGGCTGCATTCATCATAGGAGGTCCACAGAAATAAAATTCGATTTCTTCCGGCTCCCTGTGCTTGCTCAAGTAATTGTCAATAAAGGACTGGTGAACAAAGCCTAAGAAACCATCCCCCTCCCGGTCATCTAATCCTTGGCTCACTTTCCAGTTATCCTCGGGGAATGGTTCAGAAAGAACCACATAAAAACGGAAATTGGGGAACTCTTTCTCGATGGCGCGGAATTCGTCCACATAAAACAATTCACGCTTGGATCGTCCCCCGTACCAATAACTGACTTTCCGTCCGGTTTTGAGGGTATGAAATAAATGAAAAATATGGGCACGCAACGGTGCCATACCGGCACCACCGCCCACATAGACCATTTCCTTTTGGGTGTCTTTGATAAAAAATTCACCGTAAGGTCCTGAAATAGTCACTTTGTCGCCGGGTTTGCAGTTAAAAACAAAAGACGAACAAATACCCGGGTTCACCTTCATCCAAGCGTTGCTGGCCCTATCCCAAGGGGGTGTTGCGATACGGATATTGAGCTTGATCATATTTCCTTCCGCAGGGTGGTTGGCCATGGAATAGGCTCGGAAGATGGGTTCGGGATTCACCATTTTGAGGTCCCACAATTTGAACTTATCCCAATCTTCTTTGAATTTGTCTGGTCCCGCCGGATCATCCGAAAAGGGAGCAATATCGATGTTTTTGAAGTCAACGGTACAACCCGGAACATCCACCTGAATATAGCCCCCTGCTTCAAAATGCAAATTTTCGCCTTCGGGTAATTTAACGATAAATTCCTTGATAAAAGTGGCCACATTGAAATTGGAAACCACTTCACATTCCCACTTCTTAATTCCGAAGATTTCTTCGGGAATCTGAATTTTCATATCGTTCTTGACCTTGACCTGACAAGCCAAACGCCAATGCTCGGCTTGTTCACGCCGATTCAAATGACCTTTCTCCGTCGGCAAAACATCGCCACCTCCCTCCAAAATCTGGCATTTGCACATGGCACAAGTTCCACCACCACCGCAAGCCGATGGCAAAAACAATTTGCGCTCCGACAAAGTGCTAAGCAGGGTTGAACCTGCTGCCACCTTTATCGGATTGTCGGTATCCCCGTTAACGATAATTTGAACGTCACCGCTGTTGATCAGTTTGGCCTGAGCGTACATTAAAACAAAAACCAACAAAAGAATGACTCCGGAAAAGGCCAGAATGGAATAGAAAATAATAGATAAGGTTGCCCCGGTTAACATCGTAAGTGGAGTTTAAAGAGTAATACCCAGAAAGCTCATGAAGGCAATGCCCATCAATCCTGTAATAATAAATGTTATGCCCAAGCCGCGCAAAGGCGCAGGCACATTCGAATATCGGATCCGCATGCGTATAGCGGCTATGGCGACAATGGCAATCAACCAACCTACACCGGATCCCAGACCAAAAACTGTCGCTTCAGCAAATTCATAATCCCTTTCCTGCATAAACAATGAACCACCCAGAATAGAACAATTCACTGCAATCAGCGGTAAAAAAATTCCAAGGGCTCCGTACAATTCAGGAGATAATTTTTCAACCAGCATTTCGACCAACTGAGTCATGGAGGCAATGGTTGCAATAAACATAATAAAGGCCAAAAAGCTAAGGTCGACTTTGGCTAGGGATGGACTTAGCCATGCCAAAGCGCCGTCTTTGAGGACCTTGTTCAAGAGCAGCCAATTCAATGGAACGGTAATGGTCAGTACAAAAACCACCGCAACTCCCAAGCCTAAGGCCGTTTTGACATTTTTGGAAACCGCCAAATAAGAACACATGCCCAAGAAATAGGCAAATATCATGTTATCGATAAAAATTGACCGAACAAAAACGGATACCAGGTCCGTGGCTAGAAACATTGTGTTCATTCTTTTTCCTCCAAATGTTTAGCAAGACTTCTTTGAACCCAGATATAACAAGCTACCACAAACAAAGCTCCTGCAGGGATCATCATCAATCCGTTATTAACATAACCGGCCTGGTAAAGGACATCGGGCACCACTTTAAAACCAAAAACCTTACCGCTCCCTAACAATTCCCGAACAAAAGCTACGGTGAGGATGACCGCACCGTAACCAAAGCCGTTTCCAAGACCGTCCAACAAGGAAGGAAAAGGCTTATTCCCCATCGCGTAGGCCTCCAAACGTCCCATAACAATACAATTGGTAATAATCAAACCCACAAAAACCGATAATTGTTTACTGATATCGTACATGTAAGCCTTGAGAATTTGATCCACCAAAATAACCAAAACCGAAACCACCGTCAACTGCACAATGATTCGAATTCGGGATGGAATAGCATTCCGCATCAGGGAAATAACCAGGTTAGACAAGGCAATCACTGCAGTAACCGACAAGGCCATCACCATGGTGGGCTTCATTTGAGTGGTTACCGCCAAGGCCGAACAAATACCCAAAACTTGAATAGTCACGGGGTTATTGTCCGATAAGGGGTCGGTAATGAGTTTCCTCTCTTTTTTGCCGATTAATGGTTTTTTCTCGGCGGGACTTTGAACCAATACGTCGCTCATGACTGAGGGGATTGAGTGGATTGTTGACGGATATACTTTAGGTAGCATGCCAAGTCCTGTTCCAGCATTTTGCTCACCCCGTTGGAGGTTATAGTACCCCCGCTGATCGCATCGACGGCATGCGGCATGCTTGCGTCATGCTTTCCTTTCTCGACCTTGACCGAGACAAAGTCACCTTGCTGGTTGAGTAACTTTTTGTTAATGAACTGCTGTTCAAAGGCATCGGTATTTATTTCAGCACCTAATCCGGGGGTCTCCCCTTTGTGGTCAAAAATAGCCGAACGAAGGGTGTTACCATCCTCATCCAAGGCCAAATAGCCCCATATAGGTCCCCACAAACCAGTACCGGCCGCTTGAAGCAGGTAGGTGGTTCGGCCGCTGGGATCACGGTAGACGTACATAGGGTAGCGAACCTTGTATTGCGGGTTTTTGGTGCTCAATTTTTTCTCCATGGGCAAGTCTAAGCTGATGGCATCCACTCCTTGAACCAATTGCCCATCCTGATCGATGACCAAACCCTGCACCAATTGGTCAAATTTCTTGAAATCATTCGGGTCGTTGAGTCCAACAAGGGAGAGAATATTTTGTTGCTTTTCTTTGAGCACATTCTCGTCTTGCGCCGGTTTGAGAATAGTCGCTGCAACGGCCAGCAAAGCTGCTGATAAAGTCGTCACAACCAAAGCGAAGACGATGGTACCGGAAGTTGATATGGGTGACATAGGTGGCTAGTGAAAAATATTAGACGAGGGAAGTACGAGTGACAAGGCGCTTGTTACGGCGCGCAATATTGGCTTGGACGACAAAGTAATCAATGAGGGGAGCCATCACATTCCCAAAAAGTACGGCTAACATAATTCCTTCGGGGTAAGCCGGGTTGAAAACCCGAATCATGACCGCCATCATGCCCACCAAGAATCCGTAAATCCATTTGCCGGTACCGGTATGGGCTGCTGTGACCGGATCAGTCGCCATAAACACTGCTCCAAAGAGCAACCCCCCCATCGCCATATGTAGATAAAAAGGCATATTCATAAACGGCGTAAGACCAATTCCGTTAAAAATGAGCGCCATCAACAAGGCCCCAAGCACGACACCGAGCATGATGACCCCGGACCCTATCCCGGTCAAAATCAAGAAAGCGGCACCCAAGAGGATAGCAATTTTGGAAGTTTCGCCGATCGAACCTGGGATTAAGCCTACCACCATGTCCTGCAAAGAATAATTCCAGGTTTGGTTCGCAGAAATTTGAAAGGGTGAACCGGTAGCCGCAGCATTGGCCAAGGCCGTGGCTCCACTGTAAACATCCGGTTTCTCCGAAATCCATACTTGGTCTCCACTCATAAAGGTGGGGTAGGCAAAAAACAAAAAGACCCGAGCGGTGAGGGCAACATTAAGCACATTCATGCCGGTACCCCCAAAAACTTCTTTAGCAAAAACCACGGCAAAAGCAGTGGACAGACCCACCATCCACAACGGAATATCTGGAGGTAGAATCAAAGGAATTAACATGCCCGATACCAGAAAGCCTTCGTTAATAGCGTGGCCTTTTTTGGAAGCCACAAAAAACTCTATCCCCAAACCCACGGTATAGGAAACCACCACAATGGGGAACACCTTGAAAGCCCCGTATAACACTTTATCCCAAAGCCCGTTCAAGGGGGAACCGGAAAATTCACCCAAAGCCAAGAAATGCTGATGACCTACGTTAAAGATTCCAAAAAGCAAGGAAGGGACCATGGCCAAAATCACGAAAAACATCGTCCTCTTGAGGTCGATACCGGCTTTGATGTGGGTACCACCACTGCTCACCCTATCGGGAGTAAAGAGAAAAGTTGCGAAACCGTCAAAAAGGGTATGAAACTTTGCATATTTGCCGCCTTTCTCGAAGTCGGGGCGCAGCTCCAGTATTTTCTTTTTTAGAAATTCCATGGGAGAACTAGGACTATAACAATTTTATTTTAAATTATAAGGACTTATTCTTCTTCGGCAATCATGATGTCCAAGCCTTTGCGGATCATTTCCTGAACAGGGATTTTAGAAGTGCAAACGAATTCACAGAGGGCCACATCTTCTTCGTCCAGTTCGTAAAGCCCCAACTGTTCCATTTCTTCCACATCCTGGTAATGAATTGCTTTAAGCAAATACGTCAGCAACAAGTCCATCGGCAAGACCTTTTCGTATTGTCCTGTCATCACAAAGGCTCTTTCTTCGCCGTGGGTATTGGTGTTCACCTTGTAAGTTCGGTTGCTTATCCAACCCGAAAGGAAAGATTTGGAAATATCAGGCCGGGGATAGGATGGCAGCAGCCAACCTAGGAATTCCAAATCACGACCCTCAGGAATAACACTAAGCTGATCGTGGTAGTAACCAAGGTATCCGTCGGCGGCAACCTGTTCCCCGCTAAGAACATCCCCGGAAATCATCCGATGCTCCCCGACTTGCAAGCCGGCGGCCTTGACGATTTCGGAAACAGAGGCGCCAAGGATGGCTTGAACATAGCCGGGCTTCTGCAAGGAAGATCCACCAACGGCGACCCAACGGCGGGCATCGTAATAACCCGTCAAAAAAAGGCGACCCAAGATGATCACATCCGAAGGGCTTAGGGTCCATACGCAATCACCCTTGGTAATTGGAGCAATATGGTGCATCTGAATCCCCACATTCCCACTGGGATGGGGACCATCGAATCGATGCATTTGAACGCCTTGAGCTCCAGTAAAGGCCTTGGAGCGGGTATTACGCTGATGGACATTCAAGTAAACCTTGCCGGGGCAGAGCTTCTGAAGCGCCTTGAGGCCTTCGGCAAAGGCGGCAGGGTCTTGGTCAACCTGAAAATCACGATCGGCTCCCATGGGCACCGTGTTGAAGGCGGAAATCACAATGCAACGAGGTTGGGCATCGGGCCTAGCCATGTGATTGTAAGGACGCTGACGCACAAGACTCCAAACTCCGGCGTTCATCATTTTGGCACGGATCGCATCAGCATTCAGATCCTCAGGTTTGGCCGAACCAAAATCGAGATAACGAATTTCTGCTTCCTGTTCCAGAACGATAGCTTCCAATACCCGCTTGGACCCGCGCAGAATGCTTTGGACCTTACCACTCACCGGGCTACAAATGAACAATCCGGGATAGGATTTATCTTCAAGCAACGGGGAACCTGCCATAACCGTGCTGCCTTCTTCGACCAGCAACCTGAGCTTCTGGTACCGAAAGACGGTAGGCCTGACGGCACAATGATTGAAACTTAAGGAATGAATGGTTTGGGTTTTGGGAGTGCCTACGAGCTTGATGTCGTACCCCCGACGAAGACTAATGGTTTGAGCCATGGGTTAAATGCGCGGCAAAAATACATTTCAAAGCCAACCTTACCTCAATAATTAGGCATTATTTTGTCAGCGAATACATCACTTTTGGGCGTTGGAAAACCTTTGTTAACCCTACCAAATTGAACAATCTGGAAGACCTCAACGATTTCTTGAACCCTGATCTCAGGGTACGCCAAGTCGGACTGGCGCTGTTGATGGGGTGGTTAATTATGAACTCATTATCGGTCAACGCTTTAGACACCCATGTTGGACCATCGGTTTATTCGGACCAGATTTGGGGAGCGGAGATCCATAGCGTAAGGTTGCATACCGAACAGGATCCCTTCGGATCACCGGTTTGGGAACTGGGCTCGGATAATCCGCCCCTAATCCTTTGTTTTGATGATTTGGCTGGGGGATACAAGCCTTACACGGTGCGGCTCATTCCCTGCCGCAGAGATTGGACCCCTTCGGACCTGTTCGAAGCACAGGCTTTGGAAGGCATAGGCCAAGAGCTTGTGCAACAACATCGCAGCTCTTTTAATACCCTGGAACAGTACACCCATTACAGCCACCCCATACCTTCCGAGGTCCTTAGACCCAGAGTCTCTGGAAATTTTGCGGTAGTTGTCTATGCGGATCAGGATCTTCAGGAAATTGTATTGACCCGACGACTTTTGGTGCTGGAAAATCGTGTTTCTGTATCGGCCCTGGTGCGCCGAGCCTACACTACCAACGATCAGGCGGAAGCCCAACAACTTGATTTGGAGCTGGGCATGGGCAAGCTGGTGATTAACCAACCCGCCATGGATCTTAGCTTTCAAATCATGCAAAACGGGGATTGGAGTAGCCTACGAAACGGCCCCGCATTCCCTACCTTTTTGGGAGGCCAACAATGGTCCTACCGGGCACAGCCTGAACTTGTCTTTCCAGGCAACAACGAATACAGGTCTGTGGATTTGCGCACGGTAAGGGCACCTGGGCGAAGAATTTCCCGAATGGTACGTACCGTGGACGGGTATCAAGCCTGGGTAGAGAACGACCAATCCCTTGCCAACAAACCCCATTTCAGCCAACCCGATTTGAACGGTCGTTCTCTAATCCAGAATTTTGAGCAAAGAGTGCCTCAGACAGAATCCGAATACGTATGGACCACCTTTGCCCTCGAACCAACCCTTAGCGAGACTTGGGGGAATATTTATTTGCAGGGTGATTTTGGCCGGCCAGCTTGCGATGATAACATGCTGATGGAATGGCAACAAGAAAGCGGCTTGTATGTGAAATCCCTGTATCTCAAGCAAGGATTTTACGATTA
>VHAW01000072.1 GCA_016872225.1 Sphingomonadales bacterium
TGCGACGGTTCAGGTGGAGGGTGCGGGCCTTGGTACGGCAAGCAATATCTACGGATATTATGCCCTTACCCTGGATTCTGGAACGCACAACCTGATCATTCAATACTTGGGTTTCAAGACCATCCGCCAAACGATAGTTGTGAATTTCCATCGCCAAATCAACTTTACCCTTCAAGAAACCAGTATACAGGGAGCAGAGGTCGTAGTCCTGGGCCGACGGGAAGATGCCAACGTGACCCAGGGTCGTATGAGCGTGAGCGAGGTGGACATCAAACAAGTCAAGAGCCTGCCCGTTCTGATGGGGGAGGCGGACATCCTCAAAACCATTCAACTCCTTCCCGGCATCAAGAACGGAGGCGAAGGCACCACCGGCTTTTATGTAAGGGGTGGTGGTCCTGATCAAAATCTGATATTGTTGGATGAAGCAGTGGTCTACAACGCATCCCATTTATTTGGATTTTTTTCGGTATTCAATGCGGATGCACTTGCTAATTCCCAAGTCATCAAGGGAGGAATGCCCGCCGAATACGGGGGAAGGATTTCTTCTGTGCTTGATTTAAGTATGCGCGAAGGCAATAACCAAAAATTTGTTATCCAAGGAGGACTGGGCCTTATCGCCTCGCGATTTACCATCGAAGGCCCCCTCAAAAAGGGAAAGGCATCCTATATCCTCTCCGGCAGACGAACCTATCTCGATGTCTTGGTGGATCCCTTGATTCCCGAGGATGCCACCGCTAAAGGCTCCGGTTATTACTTCTACGATCTCAATACCAAAATCAATTGGCAACCCGGTCCCAAGGACAGGCTATACGCCTCGGCCTACCTGGGGAAAGATGTCTTCAATTTTAACAATCGCGAAAACGGATTTCAATTTGATATTCCATGGGGGAATACCACCGCAACCCTGCGATGGAACCGTATTCTGGGCCCTAGAATTTTTGTTAATCACTCTTTGATTTATAGCGACTTCAATTTTGGTACGGGTTTCAAACAAAATGAATTTCAGTTGCGATTGAGTTCAGGGGTCCGCAACATGACCCTTAAGCAGGATTTTGATATTCATTTGAGTTCAGGTCATCGCCTCAAGGCTGGCAGTCAATGGATCCGGCATTGGTTTCTACCCTCTGTTGTACAGGGACGAACCGGGGAATTCGATATTGAAACGAACAATATTCCCCGCCTTAATGCCATCGAATGGGCCGCCTATATTCGCGATGAATGGGATATCAACGACCAATGGCAAATCAATGCAGGCCTACGTTTTGCGATGTTCCAACAATACGGTCCTTACAGTTATGAACGCTACAAAGATCTTAGCTTGGTGGAAAGAATTGACAGCGTGGGATTCGCCTCCGGAAGCAAAGTTGTCTTTTATCCGGGATGGGAACCTCGGCTGAATCTCCGCTACTTGATTGATAACCAATCATCTTTGAAGGTAGGAATTACCCGGAATTTGCAGTTTATTCACTTGGCTTCTTCTTCGGGGACCTCTTTGCCTGCAGATTTGTGGATTCCAAGTACGCTCAAAGTCAAACCACAAATAGGTCTCCAGTATGCAGCGGGCTATTTTCGGAACTTTGCTGCCAATACCTACGAAACTTCGGTAGAGGTGTACTATAAAGACCTCCGAAATCAAATTGATTTCCGGGAGGGTGCTATCAACGGATTCAATCCTTTGATTGAAAATGATTTGGTGTTTGGAAGAGGGGAGGCCTACGGCGCCGAGTTTTTTGTGAAAAAGGCCAAAGGCGCCTTCAGCGGCTGGGTAGGTTACACTATGTCGTGGACCAACCGAAATTTCCAGGACATTATGAAGGGTAAGACCTTTCCCTACAAATTCGATCGTCGGCATGATTTATCCGTGGTTGCCTCTTGGAACAAGAGCCCGAGGTGGAAGTTTTCGGGGACCTTTGTCTTTTCGACCGGTAACGCCTATACGCTGCCGGAGTCACGCTATTTCTTTGAAGGTCAAATCATTGATCAAATAGGAAACAGGAACAGTTTTCGATTGCCAAACTATCACCGATTGGATTTCTCGGCGGTTTACACCCCTCGCGCTGAACGTTTGAACCAGCATTCCTTGGCCTCTGAATCCGAACAAAGCCACAGGCATCGTCGGCAATATCTCGGCGAATGGGTTTTCGCCGTGTACAATATCTATAGCCGTATGAATCCGTTTTTTATCTATCTGGATAACGAAGGTTCTTTGCAACAAAACTCGCTCAAAGTTCAGGCCAAGCAAGTTTCGCTCTTCCCGATCATTCCTTCTGTTACATGGAACTTCAAATTTTAAGGGATATGATAGGCAAGTCACCTTCAAGGTTTAGTTTCACCATGCAAGCAGGGTTTGATTTCTGGTTTACGTTTAAAAATATCCTATGGGCGATGTGTTCCTTATTGTTCATAGCCTGCGAGAAGAATATTACGTTGGATCTACCGGCTCCTAAACCTTATCTTGTGGTCTATGGGATCGTGGAGCCTGATTCGTTAATTAAAGTCAGTATCAGCAGAAATTCCGCATATTTCGACCCTGTGGACTTTAATACCGTCCTCAATCTCCTAGATAACCAGGCCACGGTGATTGCATCGTGTTTAGATTCTGCTGGGAATACGGTGTTGGATACTTTGCGTCCACTTCAGCCCAATCACTACATCATTCAATTCTGGACGTTTTTCAACTATGTGGGGAACACAATTCGAGGCACACACAACAAGTCCTACACCTTGCGAATTTTGCATCCTGATCATGAAATCGTAGCCACTACTCTGGTGCCACCAGCATCGAGGATTGATTCTTTGTGGTCCCGAACCCGCGCATACTTGAAAAAACAGGCCGATCCTTCTGCCGTACTCTCGAAACGGGATAGCGAAGTCGTTCAACTTTATTACCGCTACCGAGATCCTCAAGTTTTGGGTAATAGGGTTCGAGTCTTTACCAAATTAAATGGGGAGCTTCAGTGGTCTTCAGCTTTTAATTCCGTTTACGATGATCAGTTTTTCAACGGTCAATCTATTGATTTTGTGTTACCCAGAGGCAAAGAAGCCTATTTGTTCAACGACTCTACCACTTTTGACGAGTTTGGTTTGTTTCGGGTGGGGGATACGATTAATATCAAATGGGCCTCCATCGATCGAACTGGTTTTTTGTTTTGGCGCAGCCTGGCTCAGTCGGCTGGAGGAAGCGGCGGTCCTTTCGGAGCTCAGCCTACCGTGACCACGAATCTGAAGGCCCTTCGCGGTGGAGCATTGGGATTGTGGGCCGGTTACGGTTCGGTGCATTACCGGTACATCGTACCAAGGTAATTAGCGTAATTTCGCTGACTCCAATCAAGCGTTTACCTGCAATTAAAATCATGGAACACCATACCGTCCTCATCATAGGATCCGGACCTGCCGGATACACCGCTGCCATTTATGCCGCAAGGGCCGGCCTCAGCCCGCTCTTGTATCAAGGCCTTCAACCCGGAGGCCAATTAACCATCACCACCGAGGTTGAAAACTATCCGGGCTACGCCCAAGGGGTTCAGGGCCCTCAGATGATGGAGGACTTTCGGCAACAAGCCCTGCGCATGGGGACTGATATACGGTATGGTATTGTGACCAAGGTTGATTTGAAAGCGCGACCCAAGCGCATCACGGTGGATGACAAATTGGAATTGACCGCCGACGCCGTGATTGTGGCCACAGGGGCTTCGGCCAAATGGCTGGGATTACCCTCCGAGCAGCGACTGAACGGTCACGGGGTTTCTGCTTGCGCCGTTTGCGATGGATTTTTCTTTAGGGGGCAAGACGTTGCCGTGGTAGGGGGAGGGGATACCGCCGCAGAAGAGGCGACCTATTTGGCAAAAATTTGCAAATCTGTCCACATGATAGTGCGTAGGGGAGAGCTAAGGGCCTCCAAAGCCATGCAGAATAGAGTCTTTCATACCCCTAATTTGACTGTATACTGGAACAGCGAAACCGATGAAATTTTAGGTAGTGAACAGGTAGAGGGTGTTCGACTTAGAAATACCTTGGATGGAAGTCATAGGGAGATTGCGGTTCAGGGTTTTTTTGTGGCGATTGGGCATTCCCCGAATACGGCATTGTTCCAAGGGCAGTTGGACATGGATGAGACGGGTTATCTGATTACAACCCCTGGCTCAACCCGCACCAACCTGGAAGGGGTCTTTGCAGCAGGGGATGCCCAGGATAAAATTTATCGCCAAGCCGTTACAGCGGCAGGCACAGGGTGCATGGCAGCTCTGGATGCAGAACGTTGGCTTGCCGCTTCAGCACATTCGTAGGTGCAGCCATTCTTTTAAAAGGCCTGCAGGGCCATGCAAGCCACACGTCTGCCCATTTCAGGACCCAAAGCCATCCCCATGCCGTTCATGCCGGCCACCAACCATTCACCATCCTGTAACTGACGGCATTGTGGAAGCCCAGACACCGTGAAACCCATTGTGCCACTCCAGCGGGATTCCCATTCCATATTCTCAGGCAGTCCTAAAACTTCCACCGAATACGATTTTAAATAATTACTTATTAATTGATTTTCAGACCATTCATCTGTCTGTTCTGAAGCAAAATCTTGATTTCGTCCACCACCCAAGAGTAATCGACCTTGTTGCGTTCGATAATAGAGGTAACCTCGATCCGCATGAAAATTTCCATTCAATCGCGCCAAATCTACTGGATTCAACGCTGCGCTGGCCCACATTTGTCCACGCTGGGGGATAATCCCGGGGCTTAGGTTAGAAAGCAAGTTACAAGTTAAAGCATTAGTTGCATAAATTATCGATTTTAATTTAATATCCAATAGATTAGTCTTTAAATTGTATTTGTAATCAGGTTTAGACGATGCGGGGACGACGGATAGGATATTGGTTCCCGTTTTGGTTACCTGTAGCCCTTCTTGGACACGGATACCGAGATTTCGGGCATAGCGTAGGAGGGACTCCCGTAGCAGAAATGGATTCACCTGGCCTTCCCACGCAATGGGAATGCAACCGCTTGCATCAGGCCCCCAATTGGACGGGTTGACCGGATTGAGCCCGTGAAATGGCTTCCAGTCTCCGAAATAGGGTGTGTGCCGGGACTTATCCTTGATGGACTCATTTTTTCGCTGTTTTGGGATAAAAGGAATGGGGAAATTCGAGGCTTGAGCCATGATTTCATTCAATCGGGGCAGAATAGGCAGCACAGATTCATGATGAGGAACCGCCTGGGCAAATCGAGAATTCCCTCGAGCAAAAACCTCATATCCAAGAACATTGCGAAGGCCTATAGCTTTGCTGCCCAAAAGATGGAGCGTCCGTTGAATTCCGGCCCATTTGGCCGATAATAGTTCCATGAGGCCATTTTCGCCAAGTTTCGTCCAATCCTCTTGAAGTTCAGAGGGCGAGCCAAGGCATAGAAATCCGGCATTTCGCGTGCTTGCAACGGCACCCAAAGTTCGGGATTCCAGAATCAAGACCTGTAGCCGAGGTTGTTGCCGTTTGATCTCAATTGCGGCGTGCAGACCAGTTACCCCGGCACCAACGACCACGAAATCCCAAGGTCCGGACAGCGCCTGGATTTCCCAATAGGATAGCTCTTTTTGAATGTCGGCCATAAAATTTCAATAGGGGGACTCGCTAAAGGTTCCCTATGCGATTTAAATCAAAAGAAATACGCAAATGAGCTAATAGGGTAATAAAGGTATGATTGCTATTTATAATTATACATAATATTAATTATGTAACTAAATCCTCAATCTAATACAGGCCAAAAAATCTTAATTTTGAAATATAAAAAAATGATAAGCCATGAATTCAGAGGACAACGAATTTTCATTTGGCAAGTCCAATAAATCCAGCCGACATCGAGGTCGATCTAATCGACACAC
Source organism: Sphingomonadales bacterium (assembly GCA_016872225.1). Taxonomy (GTDB): domain Bacteria; phylum Bacteroidota; class Bacteroidia; order UBA7662; family UBA7662; genus SYHX01. Next base: position 5,870 of record VHAW01000072.1, read on the forward strand.
TAGGATATTGGAAGAAACAGAACCGACTTTTAAAGGAAACGCATCGAGACTGCAAATTGACGAGGACAAAGAAAGAATGATCCTTAATCCTGGAAAAAGCCTGAAAAGCACCTCCAAGGATTTACCCCGGTATTACCGAAGTGCCTATTTGTACTCCATGGCATTTTATGTCATGGCCTATGGCATCGTTTATCTACCGGGCAAAATCGCATCTGCATTTCTGGCGTCACTTTCCATGCGTGGTCCAGTTATTTTTCATCATAAAATACTTTTTACGAATATCGTAGGTTGGGAACGGAGCGACGCTCTTTCGATTTTCTCGGCGCCCATTGTGATTGATTTTTTTCAAAGCATCTTGTACACCTCTGCATTTTGGGGACTCAAACGCTTGGACGGATATTGGAAAATTTTAGCGTTTTGGTTAATGTTTCATAGCTATTTGCGGTTGACAGGTCTTATTCTGCCAGGCATGGTTTCCGGGGAAGAATTTGGTTATGTCGCAGGTTGGTTATACATGTCCTCAGCCATTTTGTTTGTACTCTTCTTTTTGTCCATGCTTGTTATGATTGGATTATCTGCCTTGCTCGGTAAATGGGCCTTGGAAACAGCGTTTTCGAAGCATATGGTGATGAAGGAAAAGCGTCAAGAATATCTGCTCTTTTTCATTGGGCTTCCCTCTTTAAGCGGTTTTATTTTCTTTGGATTCCTTCACGGACTGGATTGGACTGAACTATTGACGACTGGTCGTATGCGATTGGCCGATTGGTGGGCATCAGTCCATGAAATGACCTTAATCGGGCAATCTATGTTGATGTACGGCGCAATGGCCACCACCATATTATTGCTCTACAGAGAAGAAATTATTTGTCAAAGAGATTTAAGAATGCAAAACGTCAATATCCCTGTCATTGGCATTGCATTCGTTACTACTTTAGCATTAAGAGTCCTTTTAGGCCAAGGTTGGTACTGGTAATATTCTTAAAAATGGATATTTAATGGGAACAATTACGAAAAATTGTTAAGCACTAGGGATAACGGGCATTTAGGTAAGCAATGAGTTGATCGGTAACATCAACTGAGTTATCCCCGTAGAGCAGTCCAGAACCTACCTGACGAGCCATCAAAAAGCGGTAGCCTCTCGCCTTGCTGAAGATCTCAAATTCTTTGTCCAACAAACCTCTTAGTTCCTGATCTACAATGCTTTCTGATTTAGAAAGTTCTTGCATGATACCCTCCCTCATTTGTACGAGGTTCTGTTCTTTGCGAGCCAACATTTGTTCGGTAGCTGTCCTTTGACTCTCCCCCATGGTGGCCCCATTGCGTTGAAAATCCTCAACCTCTTTTCTAAAGCGAGTTGCCTCCCCGTCAAATTCCTTCTCGGCTTTCTGAAGACGTGCCTGCAAAGCATTACGTTTTCGGACCATTAACTTGAATTTGGTGGCAATTTCTTCCGAATTAACATAAGCTATACCTCCGTTACGAGCCACTACAGAGTCAAAACCCAAGCCCGCATTGGTCGGGATAGGATTCAAACCATTTAAACCAGATAAAGAGTCATTTTGACCTTTACTTGATTTTTGATTCCCTTCAGAAGGTGTTTCTCCTTGGTCGGCTTTTGGATTTTCATTCGATCTTAATTGCAGACCCAAAACGACCAAGCCGGAAAACAAAACACTAATGCCCAATATTTTATAAAAAACTTTCATAGGTAAGAATCGATTAAAAAGTAAATTATTTAACTTAATTTGAGTACTAATAACCTCGGGCCTATTTCTGAAAAATGCTAAAGCGGAATATTGCCGTGCTTACGGGGCGATGACACATAGGCCTTGGATTGGAGATAGGCAAAAGCCCGTAAAAGGCGTTTGCGACTTTCAGAGGGCAGAATCACCTCGTCGATAAAGCCGCGCGATGCGGCAATGTAGGGACTGGCGAATTTTTCGGTGTATTCGCTAACCTTCTGATTCAAAGTTGATTCACGGTTACTGCTTGAAGCAATTTCTCCTTTAAAAATGATTTCGGCAGCCCCTTTAGGTCCCATGACGGCGATTTCTGCACAAGGCCAAGCAAAATTGAAATCAGCCCCGATATGCTTGGAATTCATCACGTCGTAGGCTCCGCCGTAGGCTTTGCGGGTAATCAGGGTAACCTTGGGAACCGTGGCTTCTGCGAAGGCATACAGCAATTTAGCCCCATTGGTAATAATACCGTTCCATTCTTGTTCGGTGCCCGGCAAGAACCCCGGCACATCCACCAAGACGAGCAAAGGAATACGAAAAGCATCACAGAACCGCACAAAGCGGGCTGCTTTGCGAGAGGCATTGTTGTCGAGCACGCCGGCCAGCACCATGGGCTGATTGGCCACCACGCCCACGCTTTGACCGCTCATCCGACCAAAACCCACCAGGATATTCTCGGCAAACTCGGGTTGAACCTCCATCCAGGAATCAGAATCCAAGAGGCCTTGAACCACTTGATGCATGTCGTAAGGACTGTTGGAAGAATCCGGCACCACTTGATCCAATGCAGGGCGTAGATCGACGGGGCCAGGCTCTGCCCAGCCATGACCGCTGTGAGGAGGCTCTGCGCAATTCGGCGGAAGATAGGACATCAGCTGTCGCACGGCCATCAGGCATTCCCCTTCGTTGGGGTAGGTAAAATGAGCTATTCCAGAACGAGTCGCATGGGTCTGTGCTCCTCCCAAATCTTCGGAACTCACCTCTTCGTGGGTC
>VHAW01000073.1 GCA_016872225.1 Sphingomonadales bacterium
TGAAGGGGAAATTATGTGTTACAGCAGGGCTTGGAGGAATGGGGGGAGCGCAGCCATTGGCCATCACCATGGCGGAGGGGGTTTGTTTGGCGGCGGAGGTGGAAGTATGGAGAGCGCGCAAGCGCATCGAGACCCGCTATTTAGACAAGGTGTTCTACCAATTGGATGAAGGAATAGATGCGGCTTTGGATGCATGCCGTGAAGGAGTTGCCTTGAGCATAGGGGTGATTTGCACGGCGGTGGATTTGTTGGAGCGATTGAAGGAGCGGGGCATTGTTCCGGAAGTCTTGACGGATCAAACTTCGGCCCATGATCCGATGGTGGGTTATATTCCTCAAGAAATGAGCAACGACGAGGCGAATGCCTTGCGAACAGAGAATCCAGAACAATACTTAAGGCTTGTCTATGCCGCCATGCACAGGCATGTGGAGTTGATGGTGGAATTTCAAGGAAAGGGATCCATCACCTTTGATTACGGGAATAACCTGAGAGGTCGGGCCCTGGAGGCTGGTTATACGGAAGCCTTTGATTTTCCGGGTTTTGTGCCGGCGTATATCCGGCCTTTGTTTTGCGAGGGAAAGGGACCTTTTCGTTGGGTCGCCCTTTCCGGTGATCCCAAGGATATCGAGGTCACCGATTGTCTGCTTTTGGATTTGTTTCCGGAGAACAAGGGTCTCAAGCGGTGGCTTACCATGGCCAAGGAGCGGATTGCTTTCCAGGGATTACCTGCGCGGATCTGTTGGCTGGGTCAGGGGGAGCGTCAAAAGGCCGCCTTGGCCTTTAACGAATTGGTGCGAAGTGGTCAAGTGGCGGCTCCCCTCGTCATCGGTAGGGATCATTTGGATACCGGGTCTGTGGCTTCCCCTAATCGGGAGACGGAGGGCATGCTGGATGGTTCGGATGCAGTTGCGGACTGGCCCATTCTGAACGCCTTGGTGAACACCGCAGGTGGGGCATCATGGGTGAGCCTGCATCACGGTGGAGGAGTGGGGATGGGTTATTCCATTCATTCCGGGATGGTCATTGTGGCCGATGGAACCGCGGCTGCCGAGGAGCGATTGCGCCGTGTTTTGCACAACGATCCGGGGATGGGCGTGATTCGTCACCTCGACGCTGGATATCCAATTGCTGTTCAAACGGGCCGCGAGCATGGATTACAGCTTACGGACCGACTTGCATGTTTATAATCTTCTCCCGAGACTTGTTTAGGATTCGTTACGGGTTCGTTATCTGAATGATTATTGAATTAATATTCCGAAGGATAAGGTATGAAAATAAGGCAGGAGAAGGGTGCCCGAAAATTCGAGAAAAACTTTATTGGAATTATTCGATTTTACCCCCGATCTTCTTGATTCAGGAGGTATACTTTATGGAGGAAGCGAAATCCTGAAGCTCAACAGACAATTGCTTTTGAAGGTTAGGGCTGATACCGACCAAAGGAAGTCTGAGGAAGCTCTCGCAAAGGCCCAATTCCTGAAGGAGGAACTTGATGCCGGCTGGGCTGCCTTCGCGAAAGACCGAAGTCATGATCGGTAACAATTGGTGATGAATTTGGCGGGCCGCATGGAAATCCCCGTTCAGGGCGAGTCGAACCATCGAGCTGAAGTGTTGAGGCAGGGCATTGCCGATGACCGAAATCACCCCGTCCAAGCCCAGGGCAAGCAAGGGCAGGGAAATGGCGTCATCCCCGGAATAGACCTTGAAGGAGGCCGGCTTGGATCGCATGATTTCCATGATTTGAGCCCAGTCGCCCGAGGCTTCTTTGGTTCCCACAATGTTTGGAAAATCAGCCGCAAGGCGTAAGGTGGTTTCGGCGGTCAGGGAACAACCTGTGCGCGCGGGGACATTGTAAAGGACGATGGGCTTGTCCGTGGATAAAGCGAGTTCCCGGTAATGAGCATAAAGCCCTTCTTGGGTTGGTCGGTTGTAATACGGTGTTACAGACAGTAAAGCGTCCACACCTTCGAGGTCAAAGGCATGCAATTGATCAAGCAATTCCCTGGTATCGTTACCTCCCATCCCGCACCACAAGGGGATTCGCCCTGCTAGGTTCTTTCGAACCAGACCCAAAACCTGCATGCGTTCTTCTTTGGACAAGGTGGGAGTCTCCCCGGTGGTTCCCAGTGCAACCACGAAGTCAACACCACCATCTACAAGGTGGTGGATGACTTTGGCGATCCCGGCAGAATCAGGATTTCCTTGATGGTCAAAGGGGGTGACTACCGCAATGCCGGTACCGTTCGGAAGTCGTGGGTTCATGGGTCGTCTTGAAATGAATTAGGCTTGTTGGGTTTGGCTTATGGGGTGAATACTCTGAAGTTTCTCGCGATGAATTTGATGCAACCCCAGATGCTCCAAATGCTGAAGCAAGGATCGAAGACTGGGCTTGGCTCCTGCAAGTTTGAGACCCAATTCCAAATTATAGGGTTGGGAAGGTTGGTTGCGGTTGACGCCGATTTTGAATTGGGCGTTGGAGGCCATGACCAGGTATTCCAAAGGCGGATTTTCTACCGGGCACAAATTGATGCACAAATCAAAGGGCCTGGATTTGGCCAGAGAGACGATACGATCTGGCGGGAGCAAAGTGTTGGTGAGTTCTTGGCTATGGAAGCTATTCAAGTCAGTCTGGGCATGCCGTACCAGGCCCAAGGTTTGGCAAAAGAAATCTGGTCGCCGATACTGGGCTACGAGCTTGGCAAGGTCTATCTGCCAAGCATCGTTTCCGTCGAATAGGACTAGCCAGCCTCCCCTGTTCAGCTGGTTCTTTCCTTGGACTGATCCAGCCGTTGCGGCAGGAAATTCCGTGGACAAGGTTTTGATTAAGCGCTGAAACATCCATTTCCGAAGGAACATGGGTGGCTTGAACGGGATTTTATCAAAATTATTAGCCATGATACCCTGCAAGATACGAAGGGCATTCAACCTGCTACGGCGTCCTCTCTCCGTTCCCTTGCAGGATTTTCAGAATTTCTTCTTCGGTCAAGATGGTGATGCCCCAGTCCCGCACTTTACGAAGCTTGGAGGGTCCTGCCTCCGTACCCGCGACAAGGTAGTCCAATTTGCTGCTAATCGATCCCAACAGGGTTCCACCGGCATCTTCGATTTGCTGCTTCAGTGTTTCACGATCCAGCTGTTCAAAGCGCCCGGTGACCAAGAGTTTTTTGTTTTCTAACGGTCTTGGGAGGGAAAGATCGCTAGGCCCATTGTCAGGTGCTGAAGGAAGCCCGAAGTGTCGCGGCGCATACGCCATGGTTAAACCGTACAAGGCCAGCCTCTGCCATAAAGATTGGTGCTGGCGGTCCGCAAACCACTCAAGAATTTGGTCTGCCGATTTTTCTCCAATTTCATGAATGGCCAATAAATCGTCTCGTGTGGCCACCGATAGGTTGGCCATGTTCTGGAATTTCCTGGCCAAGGTAAGGGAAGCAACTTCGCCGATTCCTCGAATACCCAAGGCAAAGAGCACCTTTTCGAAAGGAATTCTTTTGGATTCCTCAATGGATTGCAACAAACGTTTCCGGCTACGTTCGCCCATGCGTTCCATCAAGGACAAGCGTTCATGGGATAGCCGATACAAGTCTGCAGGATCTTGAATGATTTGAAGTTGTAACAATGCTTCCAGCGTTTCTGGGCCCAGGTGTTCAATGTTCATGGCCTTGCGGGATACAAAGTGTTCAAGCCTGCCCAAAATCTGCGGTGGGCAATTACGGTGGTTCGCGCAATAGTGCAAGGCGTCTTGTCCCAACAAGGGGTTACCGCATTCTGGGCAATTTCGAGGAAACGGTATGGCCGCAGCGCCATCGGGCCGTAGGGCAAGAACCACGTCGGTGATTTTGGGGATAATATCACCCCCTTTTTCCAAGAGGATCGTGTCTCCGTAGTGCAGATCAAGCCTTCGCATTTCGGCATCGTTGTAGAGCGATGCGCGCTGTACGGTGGTGCCCGCCACTTCCACGGCTTGGAGATGGGCCACTGGGGTAACCACTCCAGTTCGACCGACCTGAAATTTCACGTCCTGCAGTACCGTCTGAACCGATTGAGCAGGGTATTTGTAGGCGATGGCCCACCGAGGGGATTTGGCAGTATAGCCTAATTCTTCACGATGCCCGAAGTCATCTACCTTGACAACGACCCCGTCAATATCAAAGGGTAATTCGGTTCGGGTACTTTGCCAGCGATGTATGAATCGAAGGACTTCTTCAAAGGTTGAAGGGCCAATTCGATGTGCCGAAACGGGAAAACCCCAGTCTTTCAACAAAGCCATCCGAAGGTGATGATGGGCATTGCGATGCATCCCATCGAAATCGCCATCCAGTTGATAACACAATGCGGATAATTTACGGCGTCGCACTTGTTTGCTATCAAGGAGTTTAAGCGTTCCAGAGGCAAAATTTCGGGGATTGGCATAGGTTTCTTCCCCTTGTTCCCTTTTGTTATGGTTGATGCGCTCAAAGGCCGAGCGGTCCATGTAAATTTCTCCTCGGATTTCCACGGCCTCCAACGGGGCCGACGCTTTCAAAACCAGGGGGATGCATTCGATAGTTCGCACATTGGCGGTCACATCATCGCCTCGCAAGCCATCCCCTCGGGTCACGGCATATTCCAGCCTTCGGTTTCGGTAATGCAAGGATATCGCTACCCCATCAATTTTCAATTCAGCACTGTACCGCGGACTGAAACCTAAGGCTTTGCAGCAGCGGTCATGAAAACCCTTCAATTCATCCTGGCTGTAGGTATTACCCAAGGATAGCATGGGACGCAGATGGTCTCTGGTTTCGAAGCCGACTATCACATCACCTCCAACGCGTTTGGTGGGGGAATCGTCCTCAACCCATTGAGGGTTCTTGCGCTCCAAGGCTTCAAGTTCCTTGAGCAAAAGGTCAAATTCTTGGTCCGTGACCAGCGATTGATCTTGGAGATAATAGGCGCGGTTGTAATGACGCAATAGCTGGGCTAAGTCCCGCATTCTCGCCAATTCGGGATTCATCGGGGAATCCATGAGTTTTTAATTCACTGGTTAAGCATGCAACACAACAACCTTCAAGGTCTAATGGCTTTCTGTTCCGAAAACCCCCATGTTGCTGAAACGTTCTATACGGGCTTGGATGCGGGCTTGGCTGTCCATGGATTGCAATTCTTTCAAATTTTTGAGGAGATATTTCTTGAGGGTTGCGGCCATCCCTTCCCGGTCTCGGTGAGCGCCGCCCAACGGTTCGGGTACTATTTCATGCACTAAGCCTTGGGCTAGCATGGCTTCGGCGGTTAGTTTCAGAGCTTCAGCCGCTTTTTCTTTGTGGTCCCAGTTTCGCCACAGGATGCTACTGCAGGATTCGGGGGAAATCACCGAGTACCAGGTATTTTCCAACATGAGCACCCGGTCCCCAATGCCGATGCCGATTGCACCGCCGGATGCACCTTCGCCCACAATGACCACGATGACAGGGACTTTGAGTTTGAACATCTCTCGGATATTGCGGGCGATGGCCTCGGCCTGACCTCGCTCTTCCGCTTCGATGCCGGGAAAAGCACCTGGCGTGTCAATCAATGTTATAATAGGTTTATTGAATTTTTCGGCCATTTTCATAAGGCGCAAAGCCTTGCGATATCCCTCCGGGTTGGCCATTCCGAAATTTCGGTATTGGCGCATTTTGGTATTGATACCCTTTTGGTGTCCGATAAACATCACGGTTTCTCCATCCATTTTGGCAAAGCCGCCCACGATGGCTTTGTCGTCTCCGAAGGCACGGTCTCCGTGGAGTTCCACAAAGTCAGTACAAATGTGTTCCACGTAGAAGAGGGTGTAGGGCCGATCTAAGTGTCTTGACATTTGCACTTTCTGCCAGCCCGTCAAATTTCTGTACAGTTGGCGTTTAGCTTTGATAATCTGGGTTTCTATCGCGCGGATTGGACCGCTAACATCACTTTTACCTTTGTCTTGGATTTGCTGAAGCTTTAGGAGTTCGTCCTCCAGGTCTTGGATTGGTTTTTCAAAATCAAGCCAAGCTGGAGCGGTTTTGGGCGTGGTTGAAGAGGTGGACATGGGTTAATTCAATCATTGAAGAAGAAAGCGAATCCAATTTCTTCCTCTTTTGCTCTGGTATTCAAGGAGGTATAGGCCTGGTTCCAGCAGGCCAGTCAAATCAAGTTCCTCCCTGCCCAGGCTGGGGTTTTCGATTTGGCCTTGGTGCAAGGTTTGACCGTTTAGATGAATCACTCGATAGGTTGCCGAGGATTCGTCAGCCGGGAATTCCAAGGTGAATCTTCCTTTGCCAGGATTGGGATAAAGGCGTAAGGCCGATCGGGCATTCAGGTCATTGACGGAAGTCCGATCCAGACGAACTCTCCATCGGGTGGTATCGGTGTGGGTGATCAAGTTCTCGAAATATTCGTTGACGGCGGCATGGGTTTGCTGCAGATAAATAACGGTATCACTGGTTCTGCTGTAGAAGATTCGCATCAACGGCTGGTAGGAGGAATCCCTTGCGATGCTTTGGGCAAGATTTTGTGAAAGGCCGATGATGCGAGGTTGCTGGTTGGCCAACGTGTATTGCCAAACCGGTGATCCCGGCGCGGCCAGAGACAAAATCTGAAGCGGTCGAATTCCGTGAATGGAGAAGTCAAGAGCGGTCAGGCGATGTTGCGGATTTCTGATCCCAATGTCCACATAGCGTTGGATGGTGTCCACGGCAAGGATTTTGGTGGAATGGGTTTGGGCGGATTGTATGCCTCGTGGAAATTGGCAATTTTGTCCTGTGTTATTATTCATAAGGCAATTCCCGAGCAAGGCGGCATCCCATACATTTAACACAGAATCCCCACTTAAATCGGCACAGTTGGAGAAGGGTAATTGTTGCTGCACCAAGCCCGTCAGGTAATAGGGCATATCCGCGCTTGATCGAATGCTATCTTGGTTGATATCTCCAGCGACGGCAGTTCCTGAGCATACTCCGCGGCAATCACGGACTGCATTTCCATAAGGCACCCCTTGGCAATCGGTGTAAGGGGCACAGTTAGGATATTTGCTGTATCGCTTGAGCCCTAGACTGTCCGTGTAAACTCGAATGCACACTTGAGCCCAGTTGTTGAGGTAATTCATTTCAATGCGTCCCAAAGCGTCGGGGGATTGATCCCAATTGACTTTGGCCGCCAAGATATAATCCCCAGTTGGGACATCGGTGATGTCAATCCATTGACAATCTAGACTGCGAGAATAAATATCCCCGCAACCGGCAGTGATACCCATGTTACTGCATCCGTATTTGGCAGGTATGCCGGATGGACAGGACAGGTCCATGACGCAGAAACCGTTTTTGAAACCGACGGGGATACGATTACCCACTGTAGGGTATAACACATATTCGGCATAGCCTTCGTAGTGGGCATGGCCATGGCAATTCACGGTATTGAATTGTCCTGGATGTGTACTGGAATTACCGATAAAGTAATCCGTGATTCCGACATTGCGGATGTCGGTGGTAAAGCGAATGACGGTGCGCGTCCCATAGCCGGTGAGACAATTTTCTGCAACCCAACAGTTTCCAACACTGGCATTGATGGTGGCACGCTGTAAGGAATTCTCAAAGACCGATTGGACAAATTCCAAATCAGGACCGGGTGGACAAAGTGGGTTAGGGTAGTAGTAGCATATAGTGGAAATGGTGGCCATGGGGTCGTAGTTGCAAGCCAGCGGATCCGTGCATCCCGGTATGGGGCCATCGTATTGCAAGCGAAAGGCAATGGGCCCCGTGCATGAACTATCCCCGCCGATACGGATATAGTAAACCATTCCGGTATCGAGGAAGGCTGTGATCTCAGCCCGTATGCCGCATGTTGTGGAGGAGTCGTTGAAGAAAATCGTCCCCATGTTGCCGTTGGCCAAAGCAGGAACATTGCAGTTGTTGTAAACCCAAAGGCGGGTATTGAAGCTCGGATTCGCAGGGCAGGTACTGATTTGGTAGCGACCTCTCGCAGGGGCAGTATAAGCATACCAAGAGTTTGGAACGGGGGCAGAGTGGTTGCCGGTATCGACGGCAAGGGCGGTTTGGCAACTCTGCGTAGGAGCGCAATTCAAGGACCGAACATCGGAGTGTGTAAACTGTCCACCGCTAACCAAAAGGTTTCCGTTCCACCATAACTGAAAAAAACCATTTCCAGCACCACAACATAATCCGTCTCCGTACGAATCCATCATGGTGAATATCAAGCAGGATGTGTTAGGAATGCATAAGGTATCTCGGTAATAGGTCGCATTCTGGGTGAAATAACCTGTATCCCGGAACGCAAGTACGGCCCCGCTTTGGTTCTGCAATCGGTAGGATGACTCTCGCGGCCAATTATCGGTCCGAATCACCACGATAAGTTGCGAGGTCCCGCTAGGGCAGCCTTGTGCGGCAACTTTTTGGACGCCACCCAAGCAACAGAAAGCAAGGGGTATTAGAGCCACCCAAGCAACTTTATGGAAAAGAACTTTGAATATTTTCATTGGTTGTATTGTTAAGGAATCAAACAGTATAGACTTGAGGAAATAGAGAATCAGAAGACTCTG
>VHAW01000074.1 GCA_016872225.1 Sphingomonadales bacterium
GCAACGCCATCACCCACCAAGGCCACATCGTCGCTAGCCCAATCGCACAAAACTCCTTCATTCAGAATCAAAGCTGACCCTGGCGATAGAATTTCCAAGGCATCGTGACCCCATCGGTAAACCCCGCAGAAAACTTCCATGCGCCGGGCGTCCATCATCGAAATCACCTTGGGATAGCGCGTTATCCTGGAAGGCTCCTGATGCCACCAACCCCAAGCCATGGCCTCCAAGGTGGAAACACCCAGCATCGGAATATTCAACGGCAAAGCTATTCCTTGCGCGAGTGCTGCTCCAATGCGTAAACCGGTGTAGGAACCCGGACCCCGCTGGCATGCAATCGCCCCCAATTGATGGGGTCTTAGACCTGCATCCTTTAGGCATTCCTGCACCATCAAGGCCAAACGCTCGGCTTGCATCTGCGGGCGCAATTCCAACGAAGAGGCCAACACCACCCCATCACAGTTGACCACCGCAACCGATGCCGCAGCGCTGGCATGGTCCAAGAGGAGCAAAGGAGAATCCAACCGAGGCATGGGTTTAGAAGGTGACTTGAATTTCAACCTTTTGGCCCGCACGGAGAAGTTGCAACTTGGCGCTGGTGCCTTTGCTTTGATAGGACAAGGCCTTCATGTAGGCCTGCATATCCCCCAAGGGAAAGTCCCCCAATTGCAGGAGGATGTCTCCTTGGAGCACCCCGGCCTTGGAAGCAGGTTTATTTTCTGTGACGCCGTCCACTTTGATTCCTTCGCCTTCGTAGAAATAATCCGGCATAATGCCCAAAGTCACCTTGAAGCGAGGGGATGCCGAGGCGTCGGTGCTGCTGGTTTTGCGAAAGTTGAGCCGACCATGACCCGGTAAACCATCCACGACCCGCACCATGTATGCCAATACCTGCACCATTCCGGGGTAATTGATCAGGTGCTCATCGTCTTCGGGTTTGTGGTATTCCTGATGGGTTCCCGTAAAAAAATGCAGCACGGGAACATTTTGCAAATAAAAGGAATGATGATCCGAGGACCCGCTCCCCGATTCGGTACTCTTGATGCGTAAAGGCGCAGAAACCGACTCAACAAGGGTGGGCCATTCCGCAGCAGTACCTGTCCCGTGGACCCCCAATTGCATGGTGCTATCCTGCAGACGACCAATCATATCCATGTTGAGCATGGCCACCACCGAGTCCAATTTGACAATAGGATTACGGACGAAATACGCAGAACCCAGCAAGCCCAATTCCTCCCCAGAAAAAGCCAGAAACAAATAATTAAATCGCTTATCGGATTGTCGTGTATAATGCGCAGCCAATTCAATGAGTCCTGCTGTACCCGAAGCGTTGTCATCGGCCCCGTTGTGAATTTGAGGCTCACCGCGGTGCCGGCTGCTTCCATACTCCCCGTAACCGAGATGGTCGTAATGCGCCCCAAAAACCAGAGTTCGATCCGCCCCGTTATCGATCAGTCCCGCCACATTCGAAGCAGTAACATATTCCCTTTCTACGCTGCAAGCCAGGTATACCTGGGTTGATCGATGCTCCGCAAAGCCGGAAGGCATCAACGCCACCCCTTCTTCGGTCAGACTCAGCACCGGAATTTTTCCGGAACGAGTCCGCCGGTCCATCACCGTGTCCGGCCAAGGCTCCCCGCTCCTCGAAGGGAACAACACCAACGCGGAGGCTCCGTACTTTTCCGCCATGGCGATTTTCCGCTCCAGCGTTGAGAGGGCTCCATACGGCCCGTGCGGATTAGCTCCGTCCGGAGCATGCCAGCGCATCCACCACACCTTCTGTTTCATGGTAAGGCTGTCCTTAAGGTCGTGCTGGTTCAGCGAGTCGGATTCAATCCCATACCCTGCATCCACACCGATCGCATGCGCTTCCCCACTGCCTGAACCCGGCAACACCACAAAATGTTTCCCCTGCTCCAAAACCTTTCTGCCCACCTTCAACACCGCACCGGGTGCCGCCGCTTGACGAACCAGAATCTTGAACGATTGGGTCCATCGCCCGGAGTCACCCGCAGGTTGCAAATTATACTGCGCAAAATGTTGGATGATGTACGCCGCAGCTTTGCGCTCCGCAGGCGATCCACTTTGCCTTCCCTCCAAACTATCATGCGCCAAAAAACCCACATGAGCCTTCAGCCTATTCCCTAGTTGGCTGTCCGTCACCTGAGCATGAAGGCTTATCCCCCAATGTTGGACAACAACCAAAGCCACAAACCACCATACCATTCGAGTTGTAAATACCCTCTTCGAGAAAATTACAATCTTTTTCATAACATTATATTGATAATTAATGCTGAATTTCAAAAGTTCTAAGGTGGTCTACCCGATCCGTATGATCCAATCCCTGTTTACCCACAGCAAAACCATTGTCAAGAAAACCAATAGACCCAAGCGCAGCAGCCGTGCTCCTGCAGGACTTTCCGAGAAACGACGAGCCAAGGCAATGCCAGGCCAAATTCCGAGCAAGGTTCCGACCGCTGTCGGGATGAGAAACCAAGGCGCAAGTCCTCCTTGATCCACCTTCGCGTAGAACATGGTGGACGAAAACGCCATCACCGAAATCGCGCCCATGCTCAAGGCATTGATGCGTGCTTGGTTGCGGATTCCAAGGCTTTGGAGCGCAGGAACCATAATCGCACCACCACCCAAACCGGTCAAAGCCGAAAACAACCCTCCTAAGGAGCCCAACAGCACATAGACTTGCCGGGATGGCTCACGGTCCTCGGCTCGTGAAGATTCAGCGCCGTTTATTCGCATAGTCCATGCGTTACGCACCAACATCAACGCCAAAATGCTGCTAAAAACAATTCGAAACATAGCAGCATCATAAAATGCCCCTTGCTGCAGCATCCACGCCACCAACACCGCAACCAAACCCGCAGGCACCCCCATACTCAACCATGACTTGGGCTCAAAAATACCACGACGCTTCCACAACCAAATACCCAAAACACCCGTAATCAACGTCAGAGCAAGGGAATTTCCCAACACCATCTGCACCATTTCTTCAGCTGAAAACCCACGCCGATTCAACCACCAACCCAACACAGGGACATAGACCACCCCTCCGCCAACCCCAAATAATCCCCCAACTAAGCCTGCCAACATCCCCATTCCCATCAACAAAACCCAATCCTCCATCTTAAGGAATCCGAAGAATCTGCCAGTAGGCTGATGGATCGGAAAGCAAGGACAAAGCATGCTGAACCTCAGGATCCTGCGCAAAAGTGGCCCGCAGCCTTCCTTTTTGGAAATAATACCTTGCTACAATTTCTTGTTTGAGATACTCTGAAATTTCACGGCGATGCTTGCGTAAATCCTTGGATTTATCCGTTTGTTTGCGGGCCACCAAGGCTTCGTATTCCTTAGCCACCGCATCGAAATATTTTTCTTTAGTCGCTTTGTCTTTGAAGTCTTTGAGTAGCTTATCCGATTCGGTGATGTATTCGTAATCCTTGCCTTGCAAGAATTGCTCGAAAGCCGTATAAAGTGAGTCGCTGATCACGAAGGACTCCGGCTCAGGGATGGATTCCCATTGGCCCCTCAAATACGTCGCAAAATCAAAAACATGCCGCTTGTTGACCAAGGCAATCAAGATATTGCTTGCTGTGTCGGGAGCAATCGCGACATCCGGCGTAACCCCTCCCGCATCATAAACCAAACGACCACCAGCAGTCTTGAAGGCCTTGCGCAAGGAATCGGCCACGCGCAGATTCTTGGATTCCGGGTCTTTGTCACTGTACTCAATGGCCTGAATACATCGCCCGCTGGGGATATAATACTTGGCAGTAGTCACCTTGAGCTGGGAATTGTAAGTCAGAGGACGTACCGTCTGAACCAACCCCTTGCCAAAAGTCTTTTGACCAACCACCACGGCTCTATCGTAATCTTGAAGAACTCCTGAAACGATTTCTGAGGCCGAAGCCGAAGAACCATCGACCAACACCACCACCGGCATCTCTCCATCCACAGGATCGGCCATGGTATTGTACGATTTGTCCCACTCTTTGACCTTACCCTTGGTATCCACAACTTTGGATCCCTTGGGCACGAAGAATCCGCTGATGCGCACAGCCTCATCCAACGAGCCGCCTGGATTCCCCCTCAAATCCAACACCATGGATTTCATGCCTTTGGATTTGAGCTCATACATCGCCTTCTGGATTTCGCCACCCGCATCCACCCGAAATGCGCTGAGGTTCACATAACCCACTGTCGAATTCAGCATACCGGAATAAGCCACGGAATTGACCTTAATTTCTTGCCGCACCAAGACTTTTTCCATAGGTCCAAGAACTCCTGGTCTTGAAATCAGGATCTTGACCTCCGTATTGGGCTGTCCTTTGAGCAATTTCGAAACTTCTTCGGTATTGCGTCCTTTGACATCTTCCCCGTTAATGCGTAATAATTGATCACCAGCACGCAAGTCGGCCTTCTGTGCAGGAAACCCCTCGTAAGGATCCGCAATAACAATGGTTTCACCACTTTGGGAAATAAGTGCTCCAATCCCCCCATATTGACCCGTGGTCATAAATTTGAAATTCTCAATCTCAGACTCAGGGATATAATCCGTGTAGGGATCCAAGCTCTTGAGCATAGCATCGATACCCGTTTTCATCAACTTGGCCGGATCCACATCATCCACATAATAGGTATTGATTTCCCGGTACAGAGTCGTAAAAATTTCGATATGTTTAGAAAGTTCAAAATAATTGTTATTCAACGCAAGACCACCCGCTCCCATCAACATGACCATGATCAAGACCCGCACTTTAGTCCACAAGGCGGACGTAGAGCCACCTGGCTTCACAGGGACATGATTCAACAATCGGCGAAAAAACTCGGGTTTACGATCAAAATTCATAGCGCAAAAAAAAGAATTTAAAGGGCTGGGCGGAACTTATAATGGTCAAAAGAAGGTTGGATAATAAGCCGAAAAAACTGGGACGAGCAAACTCAAAGTTAAGGGACAGGGTCGTGGCCATGACCACCCCAAGGATGGCATCGAGCTAGTCTCTTCAGGGTGAGCCAAGACCCGTACCATGCTCCGTATCGCTGCAAAGCCTCCAGGGCATAGACTGAACAAGTAGGGCTGTATCGGCAGGATGGCGGGAGGTACGGAGATATCATGCTTTGATACAAACGCACCAAAGCCATCAACAAGTATTTCATGGTTGGTTGGTTCGGCACCAGCGAAGCATGGCTTTGCATAGCCCTTCTTGAATACGTTCAAAATCCAAAATTTCGTTGGTGGAATACACCAAGATGATAGCCGTCCCCGTTTGAAGAGCTTGTTCAGCCTCCTCCCATCGGTGACGATTCAACCGAAAGGCCTCGCGAACCCGCCTACGGATCAAATTGCGGTCCACAGCGCGTTTAAAACGTCTTTTGGAAATCGAAATCCCTAATCGAATCCCCGGTAGGACCTCCTTGGACGTACCTTGTGTGTCCGGTACCTCATAACGAAATTGAAACGGGAACTGAAAAAAAGATTTTCCTTCGCCAAAAACCTTATCGAAGGCCCCATGGCCGCGCAAACTGGGCTGGCCTTTGAGGGATGGCATGGGGATTAACCTATCAGGCCTTGTGACGGCGTTCGCTTGAAACCGAGAGTTTCTTACGCCCCTTGGCCCTGCGACGATTCAAAACGGCCCTTCCATTCGCCGTCTCTATGCGAGAACGGAACCCGTGCTTGTTACGGCGCTTGCGATTGGAGGGCTGGAAAGTGCGTTTCATGGCGATGTGCAATTTGCGAAGGGTTGCAAAGATAAGCACTTTAGAATGATTTTCGCCTTGATAATACCTTAGACCGCCCTTAACCCTTTACCATGGCACAAATCCACTATACGATCGGCGCTGACCCCCTTAGGCCTCGGCACCTGAAGGTCCGTTTGGCATGGGAAACCGATGGAAGCATAACGGCCTTGAGGCTCCCTCAATGGAGACCCGGACGTTATGAACAAGGGAATTTTACGAGAAATCTGGTAGCTCTCAGCGCTCGCTACCCCGATACGCCCACGCAAAATTATGAGCATGCCGAATGGATTACCGTCACCAAAACAACTTCTGCCGAGTGGGTGCTTCGGCATTCCAAAGGCGCCTCGCTCATCGTAGAGTACAGCTACCTTGCTAACCAAGCCGATGCCGGGGCCTGCTGGGTGGATCAGGAACTCCTGTATGTGAACCCCGTACATTGCTGCCTCTATATCCCCGGTCAAGAGCATCATCCTTGCACCCTCCGGATCGACACAGGTCGAACCAATTCTGAATGGAAGGTAGCGATTGCCTTGCCCGTGGACACCAACGGCACTTACTCGGCCTCTTCCTTCCACGAACTTGTGGACAGCCCGTTCCTTGCCTCCCCCCGCCTTCAGGCTGTCCGCTGGTCCGCAGAGGGAATTGATTTTGTGTTATGGATTCAAGGAGAAACCTTTCCCGATGGAGATGAAGGCACCCGCATCCTCCGAGAATTTCAGGCTTTCTGTTCCGAACAAATCCTGACCATGGGTTCATTCCCCGTAGATACCTTTCATTTCATGCTCCTCGCCCTGCCTTACTCCTTCTACCACGGAGTCGAACATTTACGATCCACCGTGCTAGCCTTGGGACCAAGCAATCAAATCTGGACGACCCTTTACAAAGAATTGATGGGTGTGGCATCGCATGAACTTTTTCATGTCTGGAACATCAAATCCATCCGCCCTGCAGCGATGCAACCCTACCATTATGAAGGTCTTATGTTTAATGATTTAGGTTATGTATACGAGGGCTTTACCACCTACTACGGAGATTTGTTTCTGGTGCGAAGCGGCATTCTGAGCTTCGAGGAATACCTGGAGGAGGTCAATAGTTATTTGCTCAGGCATACCCTGAATTATGGTCGATACAACCATAGCCTCCACGAATCCTCGGTGGATACTTGGGTGGATGGATACAGCAGTCTGCAATCGGCCCCTCATCGTCGAGTATCCATTTATGCCGAGGGCATGCTTCAGGCGTTGCATCTAGATTTAACCCTTCGCCACAGCAGCCAAAACACGATCAGCTTAGATGACTTGATGCGATTTCTTTGGAAAGAACATCGCCGCAATCCATCTCAAGGATACTCGGAAAAGGACATCATCGATTGGCTCAACCATTCCCTTCCTCTGAAAAAGGACTGGGACCTTTATTTCCAAGAACATTATGCCCAACCCATGTCCCTCGAAGACAAACTTGCCTTGGTCTTGGAACCCCTAGGTTGCACCTTAGTCCTTTATCCCTGCGAGGATACGATCCAAAGGACCTTGGGGGTTCAAATGCAGTGGAACAAAGGTCTTCCCACCGTGGAACATACCGTTCCTGGTGCTCCCGCTGCTCTTGGTGGCCTAGGCCTAGGGGATCGGTGGTTGGCTTGGCAAACAGTTCTGCATTCGCCTTCTGATTCCACCGATTCAAGGTCCATTGCCTTGGAAACCATAAATATCGAGGCCCTTAAGGGCATCGAGGAACCCGCAGCCTTGCAGACCAAGGCTCGTCAAATCTTACGCAATGTTCTTGGCAATGGGGATGTCACCAACCAAGCTCAAACCGAGTGGAGCGACCATAACCCTGAGCAAAGTTCGCTAGTGATCCAGGAAGAAGATACCCTCCTAGTCCTTTATGTCAATTCCCTCGGCCATTACGGAATCGCTTGCATGAGCAGCGCTTCGGGTGTAACCTTTTACAACCACTACAAAATCACCCCATCCGAAAAGGTTACTTCAGATCAATTGACGAACCGAAAAGCGTGGATTTCCTCGAGTCGCCAAGGATAATTAGCCGCGATTCATTGACATCAGGAACTCCTCGTTCGACAAGGTGCCGCGCATGTGGTTGAGCAAAAGCTCCATCGCTTCTTGCGAGGTCATATCGGCTAAGTGATTGCGCAGGATATACATTTTCTTGAGCATATCCTTGTCCATCAACAAATCATCTCTTCTGGTCGAAGAGGCCGTGACATCAATAGCAGGATAGATACGCTTGTTGGACAACTTGCGATCAAGCTGCAATTCCATATTACCGGTTCCCTTGAATTCCTCAAAAATGACCTCATCCATTTTGGATCCGGTATCAATCAGCGCTGTAGCAAGAATAGTCAAAGAACCACCTCCTTCAATGTTACGAGCTGCCCCAAAGAATCTCTTTGGCTTATGCAAGGCATTGGCATCCACACCCCCTGAAAGAATTTTTCCAGAAGCAGGCTGAACCGTGTTATAGGCTCTTGCCAAGCGGGTTATTGAGTCCAGAAGAATAACGACATCGTGTCCGCATTCCACCATCCTCTTGGCTTTTTCGAGTACCAGATTGGCAATGCGAACATGCTTGTCCGCAGGCTCATCGAAGGTGGATGCGATAACTTCGGCGTTGACGGAACGGGCCATATCGGTAACCTCTTCGGGTCGCTCATCAATGAGCAACACAATAAGATAGACTTCCGGGTGATTGAAAGAAATGGAATTGGCTACATCCTTGAGCAGGATAGTCTTACCGGTT
>VHAW01000075.1 GCA_016872225.1 Sphingomonadales bacterium
TCTGTTGTTGACATAATTTTTGGGTAAGAGAATTAAAATTGTAAACCGCCTTCACGAGCACCTTCTGCAAGGGCTTTGACCCTTCCATGATACAGATAACCACCACGATCAAAAACCACAGAGGTCACACCGGCAGCAAGAGCTTTCTCTGCTAACAATTTGCCAACAGCAGCGGACTGGTCAACACGGCGCGCCTTCATGTCCTTCAGCGACTTTTCGCGGGTGGAAGCCGCAACCAAAGTACGGCCGTTCAAATCGTCGATAATCTGTGCATAGATTTCAGTATTGGAACGGAAAACGGATAAGCGGGGACGCTCCACAGTGCCCGCAATTTTCTTGCGGATTCCCCTGCGGATTCTGGAGCGGCGTTCGGTGCGATCTTGGTCCATGAATGAAATAAAATATGGTTATTGAGATGTGGTTATTTTTTGGCGGCAGATTTACCAGCCTTTTTGCGAAGGATTTCATCAACAAAACGAATACCTTTGCCTTTATAGGGTTCAGGGGCGCGCAATGAACGAATTTTGGCAGCTACTTGGCCGAGCAATTCCTTGTCGTGACTGGATAAGGTCACGATAGGGTTTTTACCCTTCTCCGTAAGAGTGGCCAGCTTAACTTCTTTGGGGATTTGCATAACAATCTCATGTGAATAACCCAATGCAAGTTCCAACAATTGACCGTTGGCATTGGCGCGATATCCCACCCCGACCAACTCCTGTTGAAGAGTATACCCTTCGGAGACCCCTTTGATCATGCTAGCCAGCAAGGCACGGTACAAACCATGCAATGCGCGGTGACGTTTGCTATCGGTAGGGCGAGTGAAGGTAGCTACACCGTCGTTAAGGTCGAGGCGAATGTCCGGATCCATTTGACGAAAAAGTTCGCCTTTGGGACCCTTGACCGTAATCAATTGATGAGTCACCTGAACCTGAACCCCTGCAGGGATGGCGAGGGGAAGTTTACCTATTCGTGACATGATACTATTTTGATAATGTTAAAACAAATAAGCTTTGAATTAAGAAACATAACAAAGGACCTCACCTCCTACATTGTGCCTGCGGGCTTCTTTATCGGTCATGATTCCTTTGTTGGTGGATAGGATGGCAATACCCAAACCGTTGATGACCCGGGGCATATCTTCAGCCCCTTTGTAGGAGCGAAGGCCAGGACGACTTATACGTACCAACTCACGGATCACCGGTTCACCTGTGCCAGGAATGTATTTGAGGGCAATTTTGATATGCCCCTGAGGACCCTCGTCTTCAAATTTATAATTCGCAATATAGCCTTTGTCAAACAAAACCTTGGTGATGGCTTTCTTGACATTCGAGGCAGGAATCTCGACAATACGATGCCTAGCCTTCATGGCATTACGTAGGCGGGTTAAATAATCGGCAATTGGATCAGTCATAGTGTTAAACGATAGATATGCTAAAATTTGGGTATAACCTGTGAAACAATAAACGAAAAGATTACCAAGATGATTTGGTTACCCCGGGAATTAGCCCGGCAGAGGCCATTTTGCGGAACAGAACCCTTGAGATTCCAAACTGACGCATGAAACCACGGGGACGCCCGGATATGCTGCAACGGTTGTGCAATCGAACCGGGGAGGCATTGCGAGGAAGTTTTTGGAGTCCAATCAAATCGCCTGCTTCTTTAAGGGCTTTACGCTTAGCGGCATACCGCTCAACGGTTTTGAGTCGCTTAACATCTCTGGCTTTAATACCTTCTTTGGCCATGATTAATTCTTTGAAGATTTAAAGGGAAGACCCAGCTCAGCCAACAGCGCTTTGGCTTCTTCGTCATTACGGGCTGTGGTCACAAAAGTGATATGCATACCGTTGATCTTATTGACTTTGTCAATATTGATCTCTGGAAAAATGATTTGTTCGGTAACACCAAGGGTATAATTACCACGACCATCGAACCCTTTGGATGGGATACCTTTGAAATCGCGAACCCTGGGCAGAGCCACGGCAACCAATCGATCGAGGAATTCGTACATGCGCTCATTTCGAAGAGTCACTTTGACTCCAATCGGCATTTTCTCGCGGAGTTTGAAATTCGATATCGCCTTCCGTGACAAGGTGGTTACTGCTTTCTGACCGGTGATTTGGGTGATTTCACCGATTGCATTATCAATAAGTTTCTTGTCCGAAACCGCAGCGCCTACCCCTTGGTTTATGCAGATTTTGGTAAGGCGGGGAACCTCCATTACATTCTTGTAACCAAACTTTTCCTTGAGGGCGGGAATAACCTCCTCTGCAAATTTGTTCTTAAGTCTTACGTGATAGTTCATGAGGGGATAATTTCCTGATTAATTTTGGCAAAGCGTACCAATTCTCCAGCATCGTTGAGTTTACGTCCAACGCGAGTAGGCTTATTCCCAACAAGAAGTATGAGATTGGAAATGTGAATGGGGGCTTCCCTTTTGATAATCCCACCGTTGGGAGAAGCGGCTGATGGTTTCGTATGACGGCTGACGAGGTTTAAACCCTCCACCACGGCACGATTGCTTTCGCGCTTCATCTCGAGAATGCGACCTCGCTTACCCTTGCTGTCACCGGCAATCACCTGCACCATATCCCCCTTGCGGAGTTTAGGTTTGGCAACCGGTATTTCGTGTATTTTAGATTTTTTCATAACAAAAGAATATTAAAGAACCTCCGGGGCCAAAGAAATGATTTTCATAAATTGCTTTTCGCGCAACTCTCTAGCAACAGGACCAAAGATGCGGGTACCCCTGGGTTCATCTTGAGCATTCAAAAGCACGACCGCGTTATCATCAAAGCGGATATAAGATCCATCCCTGCGGCGTACCTCTTTAACGGTCCTCACGACTACTGCTTTTGAAACGGTTCCTTTCTTGGCATTTCCTGTAGGAATTGCCGATTTGATGGAAACCACAATTTTATCGCCTATACTGGCATAGCGCTTCCCTGTGCCCCCGAGAACACGAATGCAAAGCACTTCTTTGGCGCCGCTGTTGTCGGCTACCGCCAGTCTGCTTTCCTGTTGTACCATGATTGATTATTTGTGATAGTAGTAGTCTGATGAAAGTATTATTTGGCTCTCTCAATGATTTCAACCAAGCGCCAGCATTTGTTTTTGCTTAGTGGGCGGGTTTCCACAATGCGTACGCGGTCACCTACATTACATTGGTTTTGTTCATCATGGGCCATAAATTTCCTTGAACTTTTCATGAACTTATGATACATACTGTCCTTCACCTTCTTCTCTACAGAAATGGTAATGGACTTGTTCATTTTATTAGAAACCACTACGCCAATTTTTTCTTTGCGTGCAGCACGTTGCTCAGCGTTCTTTGAGGTGGATTGGGCAGCTATTCCAGCGATTTGGTTATCTTCCATGGGGCAGATGATTAGGCGTTAGGGATTTGACGCAAACGAGCGTTAAGTTCGGTCATGGTTCTTGCAACTTCTCTGCGGGTTTCGCGGATGCGCATTGGGTTTTCGACAGCTGAAACCACCTGAGTAAAACGCAGCTTCTGGAGAGTGGCCTTCTCGTCTCGAATGTGTTCTTGCAATTCGTTAACGCTAAGGGATTTTAAATCTGTTTTTTTCATGATAGCAACGAAAAATGTTTCTTGAAGGTCTACTGGGTTTTGTTTGCTAAAACTGGATTAAGATAAAGCGCTCTTGGCTTCGTTCACGAAATCACGACGAACCACAAAAGAGGTGGAGACCGGAAGTTTCTGGGCAGCCAAACGAAGAGCTTCACGAGCCACATCCAGGGGCACACCCTCTGCCTCAAAAATCAAAGTCCCAGGCTTCACCACCGCTACCCAATACTCCGGTGAGCCTTTCCCCTTACCCATACGAACTTCGGCAGGCTTTTTGGTGATGGGTTTGTCTGGAAAAATACGAATCCAAACCTGTCCCTCCCTTTTCATGAAGCGGGTTACCGCAATACGAGCGGATTCAATTTGACGCGAGGTAATCCATTTGGCCTCAAGCGACTTGAGCCCAAAACTGCCAAACGACAATTCGGCGCCTCGTGTAGCCATTCCGTGCACTCGGCCTTTATGGGTTTTGCGGAACTTAGTTCTTTTAGGTTGTAACATGGCTATAAGATTACCTATTCACTTAATTTCTGTTGCGACGATCTCCACCACGGCCTTCGGGGCGGCCTTCTCCACGAGGGCCACGACGATCCCTACCCCCTGGACGTTCTCCACGACCACCCTGCTCGAAACGTGGAGCACCCGATCCGGCGCTTACACCGACATTGGGAGAAAGGTCTCTCTTACTGAAAACTTCACCACGGCAAATCCAAACTTTAACACCGATTTTACCATAAACAGTCTGAGCTTCTTTCAGAGCATAATCGATATCTGCGCGAAGCGTGTGCAATGGAACACGGCCTTCTTTGTATTGCTCGGTACGGGCAATTTCAGCACCGCCCAAACGGCCTGAAACCATAACTTTGATACCCTCGGCATTGAGACGCATGGTGCTTGCCAAAGCCATTTTCATAGCACGGCGGAAGGAAACACGGCCCTCAAGTTGACGTGCAATGTTTTCTGCTACTAACGCCGCTTCCAATTCAGGCTTCTTGATCTCATGGATGTTAATCTGTATTTCTTTTTGAGTCAATTTCTTGATTTCTTCCTTAATACGATCTACCTCTTGGCCTTGCTTACCGATAACAATACCTGGACGGCTCGTGTGAATCGTAATGATAATCCGCTTGAGGGTACGCTCCAACACAAGTTTGGCGATACCTCCGTTATTGATGCGGGCATTGAGGTAACGACGGATTTTATCATCCTCCAGAATTTTGTCGGCATAGTTGTTGCCGCCAAACCAGTTAGAATCCCAGCCTTTGATGTACCCCAGCCTAAGGCTGATTGGATTGGTTTTTTGTCCCATTCGATTAAGCGTTTTCGGTATTGACGGATGCGTCCACGACGATGGTAATGTGATTGGATCTTTTGAGGATACGGTGGCCTCTTCCCTGGGGCGCAGGGCGCAGCCTTTTCATCATTCTACCCCCGTCCACAAAAATTTTCTTCACATAAAGCGACGATGCTTCAAGGCTTTGATCTTCGTTCTTGCGCATCCAATTGGCTACAGCTGACATCAGCAATTTTTCAAGACGAATAGAGGCATCCTTCTTGGAAAATTTCAATAAACCTTGGGCTTGGTCCACCTGACGGCCCCTAATCATATCGGCCAAAAGACGCATCTTCTGAGGCGATGTTGGACAATCTCTAAGCATAGCTTGTGCTTCCATGGCTAAAATTATTTGCGGTTTCCGGAGTGACCTCGGAACGTACGGGTTGGTGAAAACTCACCCAGTTTGTGGCCAACCATGTTTTCGGTGACATAAACCGGGATGAACTTATTACCATTATGGACGGCAATAGTATGTCCAACAAATTCAGGAATCACCATGGACCTTCTGGACCATGTTTTGACGACTGTTTTTTTGGCGCCATTGTTCATGGACTCGATTTTCCGTTCGAGGGTGTAATCGACAAATGGACCTTTTTTGAGAGAGCGAGGCATAGACTTTTAAATAATGGTCTGTTAAATGATAGTGAATTAGCTACGACGCTTCACGATGAGACGATCAGATGGACGCTTTCCTCGACGAGTTTTGTAACCTTTGGAAGGAATGCCCTTGCGAGAACGGGGATGTCCACCTGAAGCGCGTCCTTCACCACCACCCATCGGATGATCGACAGGGTTCATGGCGACACCACGAACACGAGGCCGGCGACCCAACCAACGAGATCGCCCGGCTTTACCACTGATTTCCAACAAATGGTCCTCATTGGTCAGAGTACCAATAGTAGCAGTACAAGATTGCAAAACCATTCTGGTTTCGCCGGATGGCAACTTGATGATGGCGTATTGTCCATCGCGGGCCGCAAGTACCGCTGAATTTCCGGCCGAGCGGACCATTTGACCGCCACGCCCTGGACGAAGTTCAATGTTATGAATACTGGATCCCAACGGGACTTCCGATAAGAATAAACAATTTCCGATATCAGGGGTCGCTTTTTTGCCGGACATCACCGTAGCTCCTACCTTCAACCCTTTGGGAGCGAGGATGTACCGTTTTTCGCCGTCTGTGTAGAACAACAAAGCAATAAAAGCGGAACGATTGGGATCGTACTCTACGCTTTGTACGGTAGCGGGGATATCGTGTTTATCACGGCGGAAATCCACCAAACGGTACATTCTTTTGTGACCACCCCCGATATAACGCATGGTCATGCGTCCATCGCGGTTACGTCCACCGGACTTGGAAAGCGGAACCATGAGGGATTTCTCCGGCTTATCCGTCGTAAGCTCCGAGAAGGTATTGGCAACCTTGAATCGGAGGCTAGGGGTTAGTGGCTTAAATCGTTTAACTGGCATAACAATAGTTTATTGGCCGGAATAATAATCGATACTTTCTCCTGCCTTGAGGGTCACAATCGCTTTTTTGAAAGAATCGGTACGACCGCGAACCAAACCCCCTTTGGTATTGCGGTTACGGGAATTACCGGCATACCGCATGGTATTCACAGATTCTACGGACACTCCGTACATAGACTCCACGGCGGTGCGGATTTGAATTTTATTAGCCCTTTTGTCCACTTTGAAAGCATACTGCTGATGCTTTTCCGTAAGTCGAGTCATTTTTTCGGTTACAACCGGCTTCTTAAGCGTTTCCATAAGAATTAGCTGAGGGTTTCCTGAATTTTGGCGACAGCGCTATGCTGAATAAGCAAACAATGTGCATTCATCATATCGTAGGTATTCAAATCCTGGGCTAACAACACCCGGGCATTGGGGATGTTACGACCTGAAAGAACGAGGTTGGACTCCTTATCACCGGTTACAAGGATTACTTTACGACCTGCAAGGTGAAAACCGTTAATAAGGTTGACAAAATCTTTGGTTTTGGGTTTGTCAAAAGAAAAATCCTCAACCACAAAAAGCTGGTTGCCCTGGATCTTGTAAGAAAGTGCGGAGCGACGAGCCAATTGTCGAAGCTTTTTGTTCAATTTGAACGAATAATTACGAGGCTTTGGACCAAAAACCCGAGCACCCCCATTCAACAAAGGGCTTTTGATATCACCACGACGGGCTCCACCGGTTCCCTTTTGCCGAAAAAGCTTGCGGGTTGATCCGCTCATTTCGGACCTTTCTTTGACCTTAGCCGTGCCTTGACGCAAGTTCGCGAGGTGCAATTTCACATCAAGGTAAATGGCATGATCGTTGGGTTCAGGACAGAAAACCTGATCATCCAAAACAACCTTACGGTTAGTGGCTTGGCCTGAACGAGAATATATGGCGGTTTCCATAGGGTTATTATTTGCAAACCAAAACCCATGACCCGTTGGCGCCGGGAACAGAGCCCTTGACTACGAGAAGATTTTGTTCGGGATATACTTTAACAATTGTCAAATTCTGTACGGTACGACGGACTTGTCCGGTTTGGCCGGCCATCCGCATCCCTTTGAATACGCGGCTTGGGAAAGAAGACGCACCCAATGAGCCAGGAGCTCTCAGCCTGTTGTGCTGACCGTGGGTTTGGCCTCCAACCCCGCCAAAGCCATGACGCTTGACGACACCCTGAAAGCCTTTACCCTTGGTGACACCCACCACATCCACCATGTCACCCTCGTTAAACAAAGTCACATCCACCTGATCTCCCAACTGCAGCTCTTGATCAAAACCTTTGAATTCATTCACCTTAGCCTTGGGGCCAGTGCCCGCCTTCTTGAAATGTCCGATAGCAGGCTTATTGGAGGATTTCTCTTTACGATCACCGTAAGCGAGCTGAATGGCCTCATACCCATCCTTGTCTTTGGCGCGTACTTGGGTGACCACACAAGGACCGGCCTCCAATACGGTACAAGGAACCATTGCACCATCGGCCGCAAAAACCGAGGTCATACCAATTTTCTTACCAATTATTCCTGACATAACGTTAGACTTTGATTTCAACATCAACACCGCTGGGCAATTCCAGTTTCATAAGAGCATCCACGGTTTTGGAGGAGGAACTATGGATGTCCATCACCCTTTTATAGGAGCACAATTGAAACTGCTCACGCGCTTTCTTGTTAACATGAGGAGATTTAAGCACGGTGTAAATTTTCTTCTCGGTGGGCAACGGGATAGGTCCGCTGACCACAGCGCCCGTCATTTTGACGGTCTTAACAATTTTCTCCGCCGATTTATCGACCAGATTATGATCGTAGGACTTGAGTTTAATGCGAATACGATGGCTCATAACGAAGTTTAGTCTTTTTCGGCTTTCATGGCCTTGTACTT
>VHAW01000076.1 GCA_016872225.1 Sphingomonadales bacterium
TTGGGTCCAAATTCATCCAAAAGCCCTTGACTAACCTTGTAAGCCCCGTTGTATTCCGCGACCTCCTCACCCATTAGAAATACCCTGTGGTCGCGGAGCATTTCTTCACGCAGGGCTTCTCGCAGGGCTTCCCTGAATGCAATTTCCCTCATTTCTTGTTTTTAGCAGGGCAAAAATAAACTTCTTTGGGGGCCGAATGGGGGAATGCAGGATTTTTTTGATTTTGGACCAGGGTAAAACCAACGACCTTGATAGCATAACCCCACCGCGGGTTTCTCCTCGTACCATTCCACGTCAAAAAGGCATATATTGATTTCCCAGCGGTTCTTTGGGTTAATTTTGCTATATGAATTCGACCCTTCGTGCCGTGGTGGTGGTCCTGCTGATCTGTGCGGGGGCAATGCTGACCTTCTTGGTTGAGCGTTTTGAAAAGGAACATCCCATGGCTTCTGTTCGGCTTCTGACCCCGGAGCAATGGGCGAAGCAGTCTGCTCGCTCCATGGATAGAACACTAAGGTCACCGGCCCTGATATTGAACCGCGATGAGTACAAGGCTTCCATTTCCGAAACGAATCCCTCGCTCAAAATAGATTTTTCGATCGATTCGGCTCCTTTGCTATCGGATTCGTTGGTTGGGTTGCTTAGGGAAATCCCTGTTTTGCCAGTTGATACTCTGCGCTGGCGTTTATGGAAAGAATGCTGCAGCTTTGACCTTCGTTATCCGGTGGGCCTGCAATTCAAAGTACTTTTACAAACAATTGCTCAAAAGGGAGGTTCAGAATGGACCTTGGTGGTGCCAGAAGTTCATTTTTCTACCTGGCAGCGTATTTTGGAAAGTAATCCCATCATAGAAATTTATCCGAAATCGTAAATTAAAGCGTTGGATTGTTTGTACAGCTACCTTTCTTTCTTCTCATTAATCCCCCCTCGCTTTTGTCCCCGCTTTTCGCCTTGAGATTATCCAAGCTTTGGTTCGGGGCTTGGGTGCTAATGATGTTGTTGTTGACATCGATCGTATCGGTTAAGGCTCAGGGCTTTGTGGCCAACCGAGGGCAATGGCCAGAGCAGGTCGTTGCGAGAGCAGATTTGCCAGGATTTAGGCTTTTTGTAGAGCGCGATGCCTTGGTATGGGTTGCCTATCAAACGGAAGG
Source organism: Sphingomonadales bacterium (assembly GCA_016872225.1). Lineage (GTDB taxonomy): Bacteria > Bacteroidota > Bacteroidia > UBA7662 > UBA7662 > SYHX01. The sequence goes on from VHAW01000076.1 coordinate 1,152, forward strand.
ATGCCACGGATCGCCCAAAGGCGAAGAGCGTCACATGGAGGGTCATGCTTGGCGCAGCAAATTTCTAGGCTCTCAATTTAGGGCCGAAAGTGTTCAGTGGACGGATAGCTTGCGACATACTGTGAATATTCTGATCGGCAATGATCCCAGTCGATGGGGGAGCAACATCGTTCCAGTTCGGGAAATCCGGATGAATGATTTTTACCCAGGTATTGATTGGGTGTTACGGTTAGATGAAGAATTCAAATACGAATTTCATGTCAAGCCAGGAGCAGACCCAAGTCGTATTCGCATGGCTGTGGAGGGCGTTCGTACCTCCAAAGCATCGGACGGTAGGCTGGCTTATGCAAGTTCGGTGGGTACATATCACGAGGATGCGCCGTTGTCATGGACCCAGCAGGGGATTGAATCCCAAACCAAGACTCCTGTGCCTTCAAAGTGGCAGAAACGCAACGGAGCATGGGGTTATGTTTTGGATGATTATCCCGAAGACGAGCTCTTGGTGATTGACCCCCGCATGGTGGGGGCTACCTACAGCGGTTCTCTAGTCGATAATTGGGGTTTCACGGCGACCTATGATAATGACGGCAACATGTATTTGGGGGGCATTGCCTTTGGCCCGGGATACCCGACCAGCATGGGCGCCTTTCAGACGACTTATGCTTTTGGTCAACCCGCCGGTGGTACCTCCCATTACGACATAGTTATTAGCAAATTCTCAGCTGACGGGCGTCAACAGCTTTATGCCACCTATCTAGGAGGCTCCGGACAGGAGAAACCCTCCAGTATGGTTTTTGATGAAAACAGTCAATCCTTGTTGGTTTTTGGAAGAACCAATTCCACGAATTTTCCAACCACGGCGGCCGCCTACCAACGCTTTGTTAGCGGGGGTTACGATTTGTTGGTGACCCGATTGTCCACCTGGGGGGGGATGTTGGCATCGACCCTGTTGGGTGGCACAGGTAACGAGGGAATGAATCAAGTGGGAACACATTACACGACCGGCTCATTGCATTTCAATTACGGGGACGATGCCCGTGGCGAAATTGCATTGACCTCATCCGGGGAAGTTTTGGTGACCTCCAATACCGAATCCACTAATTTTCCAGTCAGTACCACGACGGGAACCGTGCAAGCCGCTCTGGGTGGATCTCAGGATGGGTTAGTCGCTAAACTTTCACCCAACCTCAATCAACTTTTGTTTTCAAGTTATCTTGGAGGGGGAAGTATGGACGCCGCGTATTCCGTGAAAGCAGGTGGGGGAGATACCGTTTTTGTGTTAGGGTCTACATTTTCTGTGACCACTTTTTTCCCTTTAATAAGCAGAGGCTATGATCCCACGCATAATGGTTTATCGGATGGGTTTGTGATGGCCTTGAAAACCGGAACGCCGCCCTTCAGCGGTCCTTCGATTATATCCAAAACCTTTTGCGGAACAAGTGCCTACGATCAGAACTTCTTGCTTGAAAGGGATTTTGCGGGGAATATCTATGTGAGTGGAATTTCCATGGGAACCATACCGCGTTTTGGTACCCGGTATTTTCAAGTCGGAGCCAAACATTATGTTCAGAAATACAGTCCTTTGTTGGACACCATGTTATGGTCTGCTCCGTTTATTTTGCCCCTCATCAATGGTGTTCCGCAAACCGCTGGCCCAACCTTGTCGCCCACAGCCTTTCTTGTGGATCGTTGCGGCAAAATCTACCTCTGCGGCTGGGGTGGTAACGTGAATCAGTCGTTTAATTCAAATATTCAAGATATGAGTGGGCTGACGGTTACGCCTAATGCATACCAATCCGGTACAACGGGGAGTGATTTCTACCTAATGGTATTAGGTCCCGATGCCGATACCTTGGTCTATGCGACTTACATGGGCGGGTCTGTTTCTGCCGAACATGTGGATGGAGGAACCAGCCGTTTTTCGCCAGAAGGTATTGTTTATCATGCGGTTTGTGCGGGTTGTGGGGGCAATCAGGATTTCCCGCTCAACAATCCTTTTGCGGCCTATACATCCAATTTGTCGAATAATTGTAACGCATTGGTTTTTAAGCTTGACTTGGAGCTTGTTCGTCCAAGAGCCGTTTTGCGTATTACGCCGGGGGACACCAATGTGTGCATTGGCTCACCCATCCTGTTCGAAAACAGAGGCACTACGGGCAGTTCCCAATGGTGGCAAATCGCTCAAGCCGGCCAGCCGCCTGTCCATACCGCGCAATCCAATAACACATCGTTTACTTTTACCTCATCCGGCGTTTATACCATACGACTGATTGTGGAGGGTTGCCAGCGTTATGACACTGCTTATCGAACCGTGGTGGTTTCCAACCCTCCCGTCATACGTAAATTTTCTCCATCCCCTGCATGTCCAGGAGATACCGTTTGGTTGAGAGTGGACTCCTTGGACGTCAATGGTAATCCGTTAACCGTAAGTTGGTTATCAAATCCAGCGTTGTTGCCACCCTCTGCGTCTCCATATCGTCGGCAAGCTGTAGTTATTGGAGCTCGTTGGTTTTATTTTGATGTATTTTCATCCTCGGGTTGTGTGCTTCGGGACAGTATTCAAACGCTTACGGTTCCTCCCAAGCCTGTGTTTGCTCAGGACACTTTGCGTTGGTGTTGGGGGGCCTCGGCAAGTTTGAGCGCTTTGCCGGGATACTCATCGTACCGGTGGGCAAACGATGTCGAAATTACGAATATCAACCAGGCGAATCAGAATTTCAATCTCTTGCAACCTCGATGGGTGACTTGCAGGATTTACGATGATACTTGTTTTCATTTGGATTCGGTTTATCTCCTTCCCGAAATTACTTTAACTGTAAGCTTGGGCCCGGATATTTATTTTTGCAGTCAAGTGTCTAGGCAAATAATACCTGTTGGTGGGACAAGCTACTATTGGTCGGATGGTAGTTCAGGACCGAGCTATTCCCTTAATGCAAGTGGCAGCGGTTTTATTTGGGTAATCGCGACCGATAACAACGGATGTCGGAGTTTGCCGGATACTCTAAGGTACTTTGATGATCCCGTGACAGCTTCCATTTATCTGCAGCCATCAGATACAGCGTATGCTCCTCAAGCAGTTTCTTTCAATTCGACTTTAACATCTAATGTAGATTCCGTGTATTGGTTTTTTGGCGATGGGGATTTCAGCATGGATCCAAATGTTGTCCATACTTATGCGGATACAGGCACTTTTGATGGGTACATGGTGGCTATTTCTCGTAGGTCGGGTTGTAGGGATAGTATTCCATTTAGGATAGTGGTGGATACAGTAATTTTGGACTACCCTAACGCTTTTCTTCCCGGGAGTACGGGACAGAATGCATTATTTCGATCTTTTTTCCGAAATCTTAGGGAGGTCGACTTCAAGGTTTTTGATCGTTGGGGGCAGATGATTTTTGAAACCAACGATCTTGAGGTGAATTGGGATGGAACTTCCAAGGGTAAGGAAGTTATGGCAGGCACCTATGTCTATTTGGCCAAAGGAATAGGTAAGAATGGTGCAGATTACCTTAGGAAAGGTCTTTTGCACCTTATTAGGTAGGTTTTTTTGAGCCCTTGCATAGCCTATATTTGCGACGCTTTGGCCCATCGATGGTGGCCGTGACCAGCTCCCTTGATTTGTCTTGGGGCCTGAAACCGATTCCGTAGCTCAGCAGGTAGAGCAATACACTTTTAATGTATGGGTCCTGGGTTCGAATCCCAGCGGAATCACTGGATTTTCGGAGATGTGATTTGGATGTCGTACAGGTTTTTAGGCTAAGGGTTGGGGTTTGGTCAACTGCTGTTTATTAATTAAATTTGGAATTCACCCTTGCATGATTAAACTGTTATGAGAATTATTCCAAAGGAGGTTTGCCGACTTCTGTTGGGTATTTTAGTGTACTTGGTGGGGTCTCAACCGATGAATGGTCAAGGTGCAGCCTGGAGATTGGTTTCGGATACGACATGTAACGGTATGGTTCAATTGCATGTGGTGGCGCAGCAAATGCCAGCTATCAATGCCCTAACTTTTGCAATTCCTTACGACACTTTGGCGTTGACCTTTGACACGTTAATTCGACGGTATCCCCGTCTTGATATCGGTACCTTCAATCCACGACATCCGACAAGAGGTATGGTTTTCTCATGGTTTATTTTGGATTCGGTAATTTTTGGTACCGATACAATTCTTACCATGCGATTGAGCGCAGCCCCTAATCGTGGGGATACTTTCAATTTTGAACCGAATTTCTTTTTTTGTGGCCTAAATAACATACCAATTCCACTTAGTCGATTTGGTTGTACTTGGCGTTCGCAGGGAGCAGAACCACCTCTATCCATCACGCCGCCTCTTGTGCAGGGCAATAGCGGAAATTCTGTTTTATTTTCATACACTCCGGGATATTGTACCGACACCATATACTTTCAATGGAGTCGTAACGATTCCTTTCCGCAGTCCTTAACCACCACGATTTATGTGGGGCGGTCACAACATCTTCCCGCTTTTTGGAACCATTCCTTTCCAGGATTCAATATTCCAACCGGTGACAGCGTTTTATTTTGGCGATGGTTTGCAATTCTTCGAGGAGATACTGCAGTTGGTTTGATCAACCGATTAGTCTTTCCTTCATTCGGTGCTTATGTACCTCATTTAGGGGAACCGCAATGGTGGCTTTACCCGAATCCAAGCCGTGGATTGTTGATGTTGAGGGGAGTGGCAGCTAAGACTGCTTATCTGGTTGATATTCGTGGTCGTTGTTATCTCAAAGAAGTTATGGGTACTTCTACACCAAGGGACTTTTTTGTCTTTGAGGATCAGGCCATTGAATTGGGAGATTTACCGAGCGGGGTATATTGGTTGGAGCTTTACGATGATCGAAATCACTTTGTGGGTCGCAGAAAAGTGATCCGAATGCTGGAGTAATGTTGAATTATTTAAAAGGAGCTGAATGCAGTGAGTTGGGAAATTGACTTTGTGTTGAGGGGTCAATCCTCCTCTATGGTTGGAGATGGATTCAAGGTTTTTCATCTTTTCCCTGGGGCCAAAGCGAGCATGCAGCGTATGGATCCTTTTCTGATGTTGGACTACAATCCTCCTTGGGAAATTCCACCTTCCAACAGGCCTCGTGGTGTGGATGTGCATCCTCACCGAGGTTTCGAAACGGTCACTTTCGTCTTCAGTGGGGAGGTATCTCATGCAGACAGCTCAGGGAACTTTGGGACGATAGGGCCTGGAGAAATTCAATGGATGCATGCCGCTTCCGGGATTCTCCACAAAGAATATCAATCCGAGCAATTCACGAGGGAAGGCGGAGTCTTTCACATGGCTCAGTTATGGGTGAATCTCCCATCCCATTGCAAGAAAGACCCGCCGGGTTATTGCTCTATACTTCGCGACCAAATCCCTGTCTTGGAAGGAGGGGGTGGCAAAATGGCGTTGGTTGCCGGGAGTCTCGCAGAGGGCGAGGAAGGGGTGTTACGCTTTGTGAATTCGCAATCCCATGATATGAATGCAATCCATGGCCCGGGGCCCGTTTGCAGTCCCATTCTTGCGGCTATATTGGATTGGGATACTTCGGAATACAAGCCTGTTTTGGACATTCCTTCCCATTTTACATTGTTGGCCCTGCTGATGAATGGTTCCTTGGAGGGTAAGCATGAAGGGGTCAATGCGGGTGAGCTGGTTGTTTTTCAATCGGCTGTGCCTTACATGAATTCAAGGGAGGAGTATGAAAGACACCATCGCGGCCATAATTATTTAAGTCTTGAAGCAAGGCCCGGGACCAAGGTGCTCTTGTTGGCAGGGGAACCTTTGGGGGAGCCTATTGCCGCCTATGGTCCATTTGTGATGAATTCGGCTGACGAGATTCAAGCAGCCTTTGAAGACTATAGGAATGGGCGCTTCGGCACCTTGGGTTTTTTTCCACAATGAGCCGTTAATAAGCGTTTATCATCGCACATTTTGCGCCTTGAGGCCTAAATTTAGAAATCAAAATCAAACTTCTATGAAAACTTCTTTTTACCTGAAATCATGCTGTTTAGGGTTGATTATTCTCCTGACTCTGTGGTCAGTGGTCCAATCAAATGCCCAAGGAACGGATACCCTTGCAACCTGGGAATTGACTGGAATTCAAACTTCAACGCCGGCATGGGGGGCATCTCCGCTACCTGCCCAATTTGTTTCGTCTGCTGTGACCACATCGGGTTGGACTCGGGGTTCTGGCGTCCTTCTTACGGCGGCAGGAGTTGCCACAACAGGGACTCCCGCAGGTAGTGCATGGGGTGGAAACGGCTGGGATGCTTATACCACAGCGGGGGCAGGTAATTTGGATTCAACCATTGCGCGTGGTGATTTTGTCACGATTGCATTTTCCGTGGCGAGTGGATCAACGGTGAGTTTTACCTCAATTCCAGCCTACAATGTCCGTAGGTCGTCCAGCGGACCAGCGACAGGCCAATGGCAGTATAGTATTGGTGCTGCAGGAACCTTTGTGAATATGGGTACCCCCATCACCTGGGGCACGGTGACAACAGGCACCGGGAACCCCCAGAGCGCTATTGATTTATCGACAATTTCTGATTTACAGAATTTGGTAGGCGGCACAACGGTCACCTTCCGAATTGTGAATATGGGGGCAACAAGTTCAGGAGGGACTTGGTATTTGAATCAATTGGCTACAGCAGGAAGGGATGTCACCTTCATGGGAACTGCCGGTACCGGCGGTGGTGGACCTTCTGCTACCCTGAGCCTGGGTTCAATTTCGGCAACCACATTTTGCGCAATTGGTAATGCTACGAATATGTTGACAATTTCTTATACCTCGACGGGCACATTGTCCTCTGTGGTTGATCTACAGTTATCCGATGCAAACGGTTCCTTTGCTTCCCCAACGACTTTGAGTTCTGCAAGTGGTCCATCCGGAATGTTCGCAGCCATTTTGCCTTCCGGACTTGTGGCGGGGACAGGTTATCTGGTTCGTGCTGTTTCGGGGACCGTGGTAAGTCCGCCTTCCGCTGCACTCACCGTGGTTACCGTTGTCCCTGAGGCGACTGCTTTCACCGCCACACCATCTAACGGGAGCGTAACCTTGACATGGA
>VHAW01000077.1 GCA_016872225.1 Sphingomonadales bacterium
CCCCCGCACAGATCAGCAGGACCACCACCACGGCACGAAGGGTCGAATTCATATAGCAAAATTAACCCAAACAACCTCTGGGAAACCAATATATGCCTTTTTGACTGGAATGGTACGAGGAGAAACCCGCGATGGGGTTATGCTATCAAGGTCGTTGGTTTTACCCTGGTCCAAAATCAAAAAAATCCTGCATTCCCCCATTCGGCCCCCAAAGAAGTTTATTTTTGCCCTGCTAAAAACAAGAAATGAGGGAAATTGCATTCAGGGAAGCCCTGCGTGAAGCCCTGCGTGAAGAAATGCTCCGCGACCACAGGGTATTTCTAATGGGTGAGGAGGTCGCGGAATACAACGGGGCTTACAAGGTTAGTCAAGGGCTTTTGGATGAATTTGGACCCAAAAGGATCATTGACACTCCTATCGCAGAGCTTGGCTTTGCGGGCATTGGAGTGGGTGCAGCCATGAACGGCTTGCGTCCGGTGATCGAGTTTATGACCTTTAATTTTTCGTTAGTGGCCATTGACCAAATCGTGAACTCCGCCGCCAAAATGCTCAACATGTCCGGTGGTCAATTCACGGTGCCCATCGTTTTTCGAGGTCCATCCGGTTCAGCCGGTTCTTTGGGCGCCCAACATTCCCAGGTCTTCGAAAGCTGGTACGCCAATGTTCCTGGGCTGAAGGTGGTATCCCCTTCCAACCCTTACGATGCCAAAGGACTGCTGAAAAGCGCTATCCGTGATGAGGATCCCGTCATCTTTATGGAATCCGAACAGATATACGGGGACAAAGGCGAAGTACCCGAGGGCGAGTACCTCATCCCTATCGGCAAGGCCGATATCAAACGCGCTGGCACCCAGGTGACTTTGGTTTCGTATAACAAAATGATGAAAGTTACTCTGGCTGCTGCGGAGGAATTAGCCAAAGAGGGCCTTGATGCCGAGGTTATTGATCTGCGCACCATTCGACCCCTTGATCACGAGACCCTGCTCCAAAGTGTCCGCAAGACCAACCGAATGGTCGTCATCGATGAAAGTTGGCCCTTTGCCTCCGTTTCTTCCGAAATCGCTTACCGAATTCAGAAAGACGCCTTTGACCACCTTGACGCGCCAGTGGTCCGGGTGAACGGCGCCGATGTGCCCATGTCCTATTCCATGCCTTTGGTCGCCGCCTACCTCCCCTCCGTGGAAAAAGTGGTGAAAGCTGTGAGAGAGGTTATGTACCTGCGTAAATAGGTTAAGCCCTCCGCTTTTCAACGGTGAATGCCCTTGGTCCAACATGGACTCGGGCCTGAGGCCTGATGTGATTTTGACCTTTTTTAAGGGCCTTTTTGGTTGTATTTTTAAGGTTTGAACAAAAAGACAACGGCCGAATACTAAGCCAATCAACCAATCTCAATCCATTTGATGAATTCACCATCCAAAGCCCAATATTCTGCTGAAAATATCCAGGTCCTTGAGGGACTTGAAGCCGTCCGTAAAAGACCGGCCATGTACATTGGCGATATCGGGGCCAAAGGACTTCACCACCTTGTGTACGAGGTCGTGGATAATTCCATCGACGAGGCTTTGGCAGGCCATTGCACCCAGATCGAAGTGAGCATCTTGGAAGATAATCGCATTCGGGTCAAAGACAACGGCCGCGGTATCCCCACCGACATGCACCCTAAAGAAAAGCGGTCCGCATTGGAGGTGGTTATGACGGTCTTGCATGCCGGAGGTAAATTCGACAAAGACAGTTACAAAGTGTCCGGCGGTCTTCACGGTGTCGGCGTTTCGTGCGTCAATGCCCTAAGCTCCCATCTGCACGCCATTGTGCATCGCCACGGAATGATTTACGAGCAGGAATACAGCTGTGGGAAGCCGCTCTATGCGGTTCGCGAAGTTGGTAACACCGATTACAGAGGAACTGTCGTGGAGTTTAAACCCGATGCAGAGATTTTTCAACAAACCGAATACCATTACAGCACCCTGGCAGCTCGCCTCCGTGAATTATCCTACCTCAACAAGGGTATTCACTTAAGCCTTACCGATGAGCGACAAGCCCTGGAAGATGACACCTTTCGGCAAGAAAACTTTTATTCAGAAGGCGGCCTTCAAGAATTTGTCGCTTATTTGGACCAAACCCGTGAATCCCTCCTCTCTCAACCCATTTACATCGAAAACCCCAAAGGCCCTGTCCCGGTAGAGGTAGCCTTGCAATACAATAGCTCCTTCACCGAGAACGTTCATTCTTATGTGAACAATATTAATACCCATGAGGGAGGGACTCATATTGCCGGTTTTCGACAAGCGCTTACCCGAACTCTGAAAAATTATGCTGACAAGGAAGGAATGACCAGCAAACTCAAATTCGATATTGCGGGAGACGACTTCCGTGAAGGACTGACCGCTGTGGTTTCCGTGAAAGTTGCAGAGCCTCAGTTCGAAGGACAAACCAAAACCAAACTTGGAAACAACGAAGTTATGGGAGCGGTCAATTCCGCGGTTTCCGAAGCTCTTTCCCATTATTTGGAAGAAAACCCGCGCGAAGCCAAGCAAATCATCGCCAAAGTTATTCTTGCTGCAACTGCAAGGCATGCTGCGCGAAAAGCGAGAGAGCTTGTCCAGCGGAAAAATGTCCTTTCCGGAAATTCCATGCCCGGCAAGCTCGCTGACTGCTCCGAACGGGATGCTTCGCTCTGCGAAATATTCCTGGTCGAGGGTGACTCGGCGGGTGGAACGGCCAAACAAGGTCGAAACCGAGCCTTTCAGGCCATACTGCCCCTTCGTGGCAAAATTCTCAATGTGGAGAAAGCCATGGAACACAAAATTTACGAGAATGAAGAAATCCGTAACATTTTTACAGCCTTAGGCGTGACCGTCGGCACAGAAGACGATCAAAAGGCCCTGAATGTTTCCAAACTCCGTTACCACAAAATCATCATTATGACCGATGCCGATGTGGACGGGTCGCACATTACCACGCTGATCTTAACGTTTTTCTTCCGGTACATGAAGACGCTTATTGAGTCAGCGCATATTTACATCGCCACACCGCCTTTATACTTGGTCAAGAAGGGAAATCAACAGCGTTATGCCTGGAACGAAGAAGACCGCATACAAGCCGTTCAAGAGGTGGCTAAAGGCGGATCTGAGAGCAACGTGAGCATCCAGCGGTACAAAGGCTTGGGTGAAATGAACGCGGAGCAGCTTTGGGATACCACCATGAATCCTGACACGCGTACGCTACGCAAGGTCACCATTGAAAGTGCCGCGGAAGCTGACCGAATTTTCTCCATGCTGATGGGTGACGAAGTCCCACCGCGCAGAGAATTCATCGAACAAAACGCCCGATACGCCAAACTGGATATTTGATTGAGGAACGCATGCAAGCAGGTGCCCCCTTGGCTGTTGAGGTTAAGCAACTCTCCAAATCGTATGGAGATCTTCTTTTGCTTCGCGATGTTTCTTTTGATCTGAGAATCGGAGAATTGGTTGCCGTTGTTGGGCCTTCTGGCGCCGGGAAAAGCACCCTGCTTCATGTGTTAGGTGGTCTACAACCGGCCAATTCCGGCGAAATATGGTTAGGGGGTCAGCTACTTAGCGGGCTGCAAGGCAATGCCCTGGCCGATTTCCGAAATCGCAAACTAGGTTTCGTCTTTCAGCAGGCCATGTTGCTACCTGAATTCACGGCGGAAGAAAATTTAATGATTCCAGCCCTCATTGCAGGAAATACCCCTGAGACGGCCAAAACAAGGGCCCATGAATTAGCCGAAATCCTGGGTATTGCTGGACGAATGAATCACAAACCTTCAACCCTCTCAGGTGGTGAGCAACAACGCTTTGCCGTGGCCAGAGCATTGATGAACCGACCTGATTTAATTCTTGCCGATGAACCGTCCGGGAACCTTGACCAAAATCAAGCCGATGATTTGCATCATTTGTTTGGAGAACTTCGTTCCAAATTTCATCAGACTCTGCTTGTGGTGACTCATAATCCCGGTCTAGCCTCTGAAGCCGATCGGGTATTGCGGCTGGAGCATGGAACCTTGACCGAAATCACCCCCTCTGCCTTGCCCCATGCCCTTCCAACACCCTGAACCCAAGGCGATTCTCCGAAAATATTGGGGATACGATCAATTCAGGGCAGGTCAGGAAGAAATTATTCAGTCGGTCCTTCATGGTCAGGACACGCTGGCCCTGCTAGCAACCGGTGGCGGTAAATCTTTGTGTTATCAAATTCCGGGCATTGCTTTAGGTGGACTATGCATCGTGGTTACTCCTCTCATTGCATTGATGAAAGATCAAGTCCGATCGCTGCACCGCCTTGGCATTTCAGCTGCTGCTTTAATTTCCGGCCTTACCGCGGAAGAATCCGAGGAAATCCTTCGCAAAGCAGACGCCGGTCACCTTCAATTTCTTTACTTATCACCCGAACGCCTCACAAATCGGGATTTCACAATACGTTGTCAATCATGGCGCATCACCCTGCTTGCGGTCGATGAAGCACACTGCATCGCCCAATGGGGTCATGATTTTCGTCCAGAATATCAGCGTATCGGTGCATTCCGAAGCCTGATCCAGCCTCACGATCATCCTCAAGGTGCAGGTGTTCTTACTCTTGCGCTAACGGCTTCGGCCACATCTGCCGTATGCAACGAAATCTGCGAGAGATTAGGGATGAGCAAGGTTTCGGTGTTCAAACAAAGCTTTGCAAGACCCCGATTGCAATATTTATGGCCTGAGACACATGCCAAGCACAAACATTTGGAAGATGCCTTGCGAAACTTGGATGGGAAGGCTCTGGTCTATACCCGTTCCCGTCGACAAAGCGAAGAGGTAACCCTTTGGCTAACCAAACTCGGATATCCAGCCCAAGCTTACCATGCAGGTCTTTCACCGGAGCTGCGGGATTTACGACAAAAATCATGGATGGCCCATGAATTCCCCATCATGGTGTGCACTTCGGCCTTTGGTATGGGCATCGATCAACCCGATGTACGCTTGGTATTCCACTGGAATGTTCCGGAATCGCCGGAAGCCTATTATCAGGAAGCAGGGCGTGCAGGCAGGGACGGAGACGATGCCAAATGCATTATGCCTTGGAATCAAGATGACCTCGAGGAGGCCCAAGAACGCATCGAAGAGTCTTTTCCTCCTATCGAACGAATTCATCGCGTTTACCAGGCCTTGGGACTTTGGTGCAACTTGGCGGTGGGCAGCGGCAACGATCAGCGATTTGACTTTGACACATCGGCCTTTTGCCATCGCTTTGACCTTCGAGAAAAAGAAGTCTTCCATGCGATGCAAATTCTACATAGAGCGGAACTGATTCGAATTCAAGAAGAACTCATGCTGCCGGCTAGAATACGCTTTGTGGTTTCGGCACGAACTCTATACGATCTAAGAGTCAAAGAACCGGTATTGGATCCTTATATTGATCTGTTGTTGCGGAATTACCCAGGAATTCTCGACCGCGGTGTTCGCTTTGATGAACGAGCCTTGGCCCGCCAAACCGGTATTACGGCAGTATCCATTTTGCAGGCGATTCGACGGTTGGAAACCTTGCAAGTCTTGGAATTTGTACCACGCTCCGATAAACAAGGATTGACTTGGATTACCGAAAGGCTTCCTCTGTCGCATGTCCACATTCCGCATTCGGCCTACACCCTGCTCAAAGAAGCCCGGTTAAATCGTCTCCAAGCACTAGCCCGCATGATGACTATGGATACCCCCCAAGGAGAAACGGCCCTACTTGTGGAATGTCGAAGTCAATTACTGTTACATTATTTTGGAGAAAAAGGATCGGCATTATGCGGTCGCTGCGACCTTTGCCTTGAACGCCATGTCCCTTCATGGGACTACGATCGCCACGAAATGCAAGAATTTCAAAATGTGATTCGCCCTTTATTGCAAAAACCCACCCTCATCTATGATTTAATGCACCAATTAAACCAAGGACCCGTTCAAATTGCTCAAGGCGAAATACGGCGCAGAAGCCTTGCCATTCAATGGCTTATTGATCAGGGTATCATCCAGAGGGACGAAAATGATATGTTGTTATGGATCGGCCAATAAACCCCGTCATGTTGATGGCGACGACTAACGATCAGTGGCAGGATCAACGCATGCAACGATGGTGCCAAACCTTGGTGGAATGCGGTTGGAAAGTTAATTGGGTAGGCGTGGATCGAAAAAGACCTGTTCCGTTAAAATCCACAGAATCTATTCGTTACGACCGCCTCCGTGTGATTCCTTTAGGGGGACCTGTGTTCTATTCGATCTTCAATATTCGTTTGTTTTTAAAGGCGATGGCCTTACCGGCAGATGCCTTCCTTGCGGTTGATGCCGATACTCTACCCGCCCTCCGGTTGGCTTCGCTGATTCGGAGGAAACCTCTTTGGTTCGATGCCCATGAATGGTTCACCGAGACACCAGAACTTTTGCACCGCCCCTTCATCCGAAATTGTTGGCGACTCATTATCCGCATTTTCCTACGGGGTAAAATTCACTGTTTTACGGTGGGACATGAACTTGCATTACGCCTTGAGCAAAACTGGGGTCACCCCTTCATCGTTCTACGTAACATGCCCTCCAACAAAGGTTTAGACCATGATGGTACAGATACCGAATTCAATAAACCAAACATTAACCTCAACCCCATCATTCCCGGATTGGAGGGGCCCTATTTGCTCTATCAGGGAGCCTTGAATATCGGAAGAGGACTGGAGTCCTTGATTGAAGCAGCTGCCCTTGGACTGCCTTATCCCTTGGTCATCGCAGGATCAGGAGACCTTCAATCACCTTTGATGGAGAGAATTCATAGATATAACTTAAGTAATAAAGTTTTGCTCCTTGGGGCCCAGGAACCAGAACAACTTAGAATTATAACCAGCCACGCCTTCCTTGGGTTTAATCTCCTCGAAACCCAATCCCTCAATTACTACTATTCCCTCGCCAACAAGTTTTTTGACTATGTCCAAGCGGGAGTGCCTCAGGTTTGCATCAATTTTCCTGAGTACCGCTATTATATGGAATTATACCGAGTAGGCTCGCTCATCGAAAACACCGAACCCTCGGTAATTGCGCAATGCTGCCATCACATCGTAAATCACAAAGAAACGTACAAGAATATGCAAGACAATTGTCGTCAAGCAGCAGGTCTATGGAATTGGAAACAAGAATCTTCCATCTTACAAAATAATCTTCGGCAATTGCGCTCCACCCTTCCAAAAAACGTCTAAGGCGTAATTCCCATCAAGTCCAATACCTTCAAGATATTAATATGAGGATAAAAATGTTGCTTAACCCAAGCATGACGTGCTGCTACTTGCTCGGTACTTAAAGGAGATTCCATAGCCAAACGCACCTGATTTTCCCAATCCGATTCAGATTCGATAACAGTCACCCACTCGGACCAAGGCATTCCACTAACGCCTTCACGACTCACTAATACATGACCACCGCCTAGCATGGCGTGAATGATTTTGAACCGAAGGCCCGCCATCCCATAACAAGGAATACAATGAACGGAAGCATGGCGTAACCATGCCTGCATTTCGGAACTGGTCGGGGTATCCACCAGTCGCTGCCCCTTCTTGGATTGCAAATTATTCCGTAAGGATTGTGGGAGGCGAGAGCCAGCAATCACCAAAGGCACAGTCCCCGGAAAATTGACTTTGGTTAACAAAAAGCGCACTGCTCGAACATTCTCCGCAACATCCAATCGTCCATGGTACAAGGCATAAGGAGTTTCCATGGGGTAGTTTTTGGCATCCTCCCGCTCTGTATCAAGCCTGTCAGACAAACCCACAAAAGCAGGCACATAGTGAGCAGTCAAATTCTTGCGAGCCCATGACAAAGTCTCCGAAGGACAAATACTAAAGATGCCTCTACGCTGCTGATCGCTCAACAATCTAGGCAAGGAGCGCTCGTACAAGCGCCAACGCCATGACTCCAAGACGAAATATAATTTTCTCATCCAACTGGATGCCGAATCCGCTTGCATGCTGTAATAATTTGATTCGATGTTATGAGATCGAACCCAGATTACCCTGTTTTTTAAGGCAGAGGCGCGTAATAA
>VHAW01000078.1 GCA_016872225.1 Sphingomonadales bacterium
CCGTCATCGAGCGCATGCGCCAAATGCCTGATCTCAAGTCCTTCCTGTTGGCCTATTTCTTTACCTGCGCCGGATTGCAGACTATTATGCTGATGGCCACGCTCTTTGGGGAGGAGGTCCTGGGCTTGCCCAGGGAGCGTCTGATTGCGGTAATCCTTTTGATCCAATTGATTGCCATCGCGGGTTCATTCGGATTTGCACGAGGAGCGACTCGCTTTGGGAATCTACGATTGTTGATGGTAACCTCCTTGGTTTGGGTTGCGGTTTGTGTTGCGGCGGCCCAGGTGACGCAAGAATACCAATTTTATATCATGGCCGCGGTGGTGGGAGTGATTATGGGCGGCTCGCAGACCTTGTTACGCAGCACCTATGCCAAAATGATTCCGCTAAATACCCTCAACAATGCCTCATTTTTTTCGTTTTACGATTTGACCGAGAAGTTCGCCATTGTGTTTGGGACCTTCAGCTTTGGTTTTATCAACGAATGGACCGGTTCCATGCGGAATTCTGCCCTCTTTCTCGCCCTTTATTTTATTATCGGTATCTATTTTTTTAGTGTCACCCGCAGGCGTGTTGTTTACCGCTAAATAAAATTATAAGTTGTTATGAATCTTTTGGATGATTGGGGTTCCTGTGCCGACTTGGATTTGTTCGTGCCTTGCTTTGTAGATCAGTTTTATCCGGAGGCCGCCTTTGCGGCGGTGCAGGTTTTGGAGGCCTTGGGTTGTACAGTGCATTGTCCTTCGGGCCAGACCTGTTGCGGGCAGCCGGCCTACAACGCTGGATTTTGGGACGAAGCCAAGCCCGTAGTCTGCAAGTGGTTGCGTGACTTTGCACCGGCATCGCAAGGAAATCCTCGGCCTGTGGTGGTTCTGTCAAGTTCCTGCACGGGCATGGTGCGCAATGCGTACGGTGATCTGTTGTCCGCTGATAGCGAAGGTTTTTTGGAATGGCAGACCATTCGTCCTCGGGTTTTTGAGTGGGTGGAATTTGTGCATGCCCATCCTCGTTTCAACGATTTGAAATTTCATTTTCCCCATAAGGTTTCGTATCACGATGCATGCTCGGCTTTGAGGGAGTGCGGGATCCGTTCCCAGGTCAGGGACTTGTTGGCCCAGGTCGAAGGACTTGAATTGATTGAGCTTCCGGATGGGGAGACCTGTTGCGGCTTTGGAGGAACTTTTGCGTTGAAGTTTGAGGGAATTTCCACGGCCATGGCCGATCAGAAAATTCAACATTATTTGGACACCGGGGCGGAGTATTTGGTGAGTGCGGATATGTCCTGCCTTATGCATTTGCAGGCTTATGCCGATCGTCAAAAGACTGGAGTTCGCAGCCTTCATCTGGCGCAGGTTCTTGCGCAAGGTTTGAACCAATAGCCGATAGCAAGTGCTCAGGATTCTGCCAAAGGTGGATCAAGCTTTGCGGAGCATTGGTCAGTAGAGGGTCTGCAAGGATGGTTGAAGCGCGTTTTTCTACGCATTGGCTGAAGCGAAGAGCATGCCCGCATCGTCGAGGGGGTGCTCTTGGCGGCAGATCTCAAAGGCATTGATTCACACGGGGTCCGCAAAAGGGTAAGGCTTGGCAGCCTTGGCAATCAAGGCTTGGCAGCCTTGGCAATCAAGGCTTGGCAGCCTTGGCAATTAAGGCTTTGACGGGTTCTGAGGATTACAGGGGCCGTATTATGAGATGGTCCCGGGTTTTCCTCGATGAAGGACTTGTTCTTCACCGAAGGCCCGAATGAGATCATAGCTCAAAGTGGCCTTAGGAGGAAATTCCCTTCAACGGTGAGGGTCGCAGGGTTCTCATTGGCCCGGGAATGTTCTTGGATTTCCCTATGCCTGACGCAATGTAAGGGTCAATTTTGCGTTGATAGTCCGTAATTTGCAAACCTAATCCAAGAAGAATGTTTGATTTGTTCGGAATGATGGACAAGATTGGCAAGCTCAAAGAGGCTGTCGAGGATGTCCGCAACCAGTGCGATCGTATTGAGGTGACCCAGCGCTCCGAGAACGGGGAGGTGGAAGTGGTGTGCACTGCCAACAAGAAAATCGTATCCATCAAGACCCTTCCGGGATACCTGAATCCAGAGAATGCCTCCGCCTTGGATGCTTTGTTAGCAACCACAGTGGATGCGGCATTGCGGGAAGCCCACCGCACCCACAAAGAATTGTTCCAAAAATCCACTGAAGGTTTGATCCCCAATATTCCCGGTTTGGATTTATCCAAATTCCTTTCGTAGAAAGTAAGTTGTAAGGCACAAGAATTTCGAACGAAAGATGGTTTGGCATCCTGCCTTGGTTCATTTCCCCATCGCCTTCCTCACGGCAGCTTGGCTGGCCGAAACGGTGCGCATGCACAACCGTGTCGGACTACACACCGACTCATGGGAATTTTTATCGCGCATCATGCTGGTTGCGGCAATCCCGGTCTTGGCTTTAGCGATGATTAGCGGGAGCCTTGCCGAGGATGGGTTGGTGCAAGCGGTTGGGCAAGGTATGGAGCAGGCTGCCCACGATTGGTTGGAACGGCATGAGCTGATGGGTTACTTGAACGGGGCTTTGGCGACGCTGCTCGCGATGTGGCGTACCGTAAGGGCCAAGGCCATGAATGTGCAGGAGCATCGCATCTACTGGGGTGCCTTTACCGTGGTTATGGTTCTTCTCACCGTGGGGTCTTGGATGGGTGGCCAATTGGTTTACGAATACGGAATGGGCAACAAACATTCCCCCTAAAATTTTTCAATAAATAACATAAAAGATAATTTCATGAATTGGAATCCTTTTCGATCAAAAACCGCATCGTCCTCCAAAGAGTCTAACAAAGCGGCCCCAATTCGCTCCAAGTCCAAGACCAGGGAATGGCTTGAGGCCATTGTTTTTGCGGTGGTCGTGGCGACGTTCATTCGAACTTTTGTGGTGGAGGCCTATACCATCCCGACTCCTTCGATGGAAAAAAGTTTGATGGTCGGGGATTTTCTTTTGGTAAGCAAATTGAGTTACGGCCCACGCCTACCGATGACCTTGTTGGCCTTTCCTTTGGCCCATAACACCATGCCGCTCTTGGGTGGTCCTTCTTATTTCGAAAAGCCGTCCATAGGCTACCACCGACTATGGGGTTGGAGCAAGATTCGTAACAACGATGTGGTGGTTTTCAATTACCCGATGGACGATACGCGTCCGGTGGATAAGCGCGACAATTATATTAAGCGTTGCGTGGGCATTCCGGGCGATACCCTCCGCCTGGTGAACAGGGCCTTGTATATCAATGGTAAATTGGTGGATGAGCCCAAAAACAGCCAGCATCGTTATCATTTAAAAACCGATGGATATGGATTTAATCCTATGGTCTTGCGCAAGATGGATGTTAGCGAAGGGGGGCAGGTCACTGCGCAAGGGGATTTTATTTTCGGCCTGACCAAGGAGAATGCCGCCAAGATGAAAAATTTCGCGAACGTGAGGCTTGTGGAGCCCTACACGGCCCCAGCGCAGATGTTTACCGAAGAAGTGTTTCCGCACCATGCGCATTATCCCTGGAACATTGATCAGTACGGTCCTGTGGTAATTCCTGCCGTGGGGATGCGTATGCCTTTGGATACCCACAATCTGACGATTTACCGCAGGGTCATTGAGGTTTACGAGGGGAATACCGTAGAGGTTCGTCAGGGTAAAATCTTGATTAACGGGAAGCAAGCTGATTCCTATACCTTTCAGATGAATTATTACTGGATGATGGGGGATAACCGTCACAATTCCTTGGACTCAAGGTATTGGGGATTTGTTCCCGAAGATCATGTGGTCGGCAAAGCGGTGATGGTATGGCTGAGTTTGGATTACCAGAAGCCCTTCTTCTCCAAAGTGCGTTGGAAGCGTTTGTTCAGCTCCGTGTCGTCGCTGTAGAGTATCGTGCAGCTTTCCCCATGGTTTACAGGCTTTTATACGCTTTGGTGGGTTGGTGTAGAGCCCTCTATTTTAGCCGGATTAGCCTCCAAAATTTGCCTGAAGATTGGCAAAAGAATGTGGACCCCTATCGACCCCGTATGCTCTGTGCTAACCACCCCTCATCTTTTTTGGATGCCGTTTTGGTTGCTAGTTTCTTGTCCTTTCCTTTGGGCTTTTTAGGCAGAGGCGATGCTTTTACGCCTCGATTTGGCAAGTTTCTCCGCAGGCATTTTCACATGATGCCGGTTTGGAGGCATCGGGAGGGTTACGCCAATGTGCATCGCAATTACGAAACTTTTGACGAGGCCAACCGATATTGGTCTAAAGGCGGTTCGTTAATTATTTTCTCGGAAGGCCTTTGCGTTCAAGAATGGAAGCTTAGGCCCCTTCCCAAGGGGAGTGCACGCATGGTTTGGAATGCGTTTCAAGAAGGTTTGGATCTGGAGATTGTTCCGGTGGGCATCAATTATGAACATTTTAACGGTCCAGGTAAAACGGCCGATATTCGCTTTGGGGATACGGTCATGGCGAGTCAATTGATGCAACGATTTCAGGAGGATTCGTTTGCGGAGGAGGGTCGTTTACGGGAAACCGTCTTTTTGTTGCGATTCAACCGTTGGCTGGAAAAGGAACTCCGAGCTTTGGTGGTTCATGCCTCCAGTCAAGCGGTGGCTTGTGGTTTGGAGGGAAGCACAGGGAATACAGCATCTCCTCTGCAACCTACTCGAAATCGTTCATGGCTTGTTGCCAGTACGCGACTTCTCCATGCACCTTACTATTTTCCTTTGAAGGCTTGGTGTAAGAAGGCTTGCCGCGATACCGTGCATTACGATGCGGTACTTTTCGCCATTCTGATGTTGACTTATCCTTTGTTTTTGATGGTTTTAGCGATCAGTCTGGTCAAGGTTTTCGGTTGGATGGGGATCCTGGCACTAGTGTTATGGCCGGTTTCGGCTTTTTTTAGTCGTTACGCTTAGACCAACCCATGATGCGTAACATCCAATCGGGCAAAACTTTGTACATGCCTCGGCGCTGCAAATCCAGGTAGATTCCCAGGGGTTTGAACAAAGGGACTTTGTGGGTTTCTACCAATTCAATGAGGGTGCCGTCGGGATCCTCGATGTAGGCGAAGCGTCCACCTGCTTTGCCCATGCGAAAGGTTTGATCGCTGTCCACCGTGAAGGCATGGCCCATGGATTCGGCTCTGTTCTTGAGGCCTTCAAGATTGATCGCATCGAAGCAGAGGTGAATGAAACCTCGGTCTCCCCAACAACGTCCTTCGAAAATTGGGCGGCCTAGGCCGTCGAGTCTTTGGATCAATTCCAGGCGGGTATTGCCAAGCAGGCGGGAAAAGGCCCCGAAATTCTCGCCAACTTTTCGCAGAAGCACGCGGCGAACTTCGGTGTCCTCGGGGAGGTCCGCAAAGACACCGCTGCGATCGTAAACTACTTCCCGAATTCCCAGAACCTGGGTGTAGAAGGCGACCGCACGATCCATATCACTGACTCCGATGACCGCGCCGCAAACACCGCCTACGGCCAATGGTTCGGCGTTGAACCAACTTTGCCCGTGCACCAATTGGAAACGATTACCCCAGGGATCTTTCATCCAGAAGGTGCGTTCGGCCAAAGGATCCTCGACCATGGACTTGGTGGCAATGCCTTTGGCTGCCAAGAGTTCGTGGAAGGCGGGGACGTTTTTGGCTTTGATTTTGAGAGCATAAATCCCCAGATCGCCGAGGCGTGGTGGTTGTGCCGGGGCGACCGGAAGTCGGTTGATGTATTGCCAGATTTCAAATCCACCGCCTCCCGCCATGTTCAATGCGAGGACAGCTCTGCGCTTCTCGGGGATGTCTGCGGTGTAACGGGTCATGAGCTCGGCGACCCCGGTATCGTCAAAGACGGGCACATTCATGCCCAGGACTTTGCGGTACCATTTCCAGCTGACTTCCAAATCGGCTACGCCGATGCCTGCCTGTTGAATGCCGGTAAGGTAGGGGAGGGTACTCATGCGAATTGGCTTAAAGGAATGTTAGGTGCATGGGGTTATAAGTCTTAAACAGGACTGACTTTGAGGGCCAAGCGGCGAAACAGTGGGGGCAGGTAACGGTACAGCCACCATAAGATTTTCTCTTGTCTGGCGACCAGGATCATGCCCTTGCCGGAGCGCCACGCTTGCCATACCAGGGCCGCACAACGTTCGGCAGGAATTCCGTCTAATTGCCCCGGATCCATGGTGTTATGAGGCTGGCCGGATTCGCTCAAGGCGTTGAGCGAAATTTGGGTACGAATACGACCTGGGCAGGCGATGCAAATCTGCAGACGGCCATGCTCTTCGAGGGCCATCGTTTCAAAATAACCGTGCAAAGCATGTTTGGATGCGGCATAGGAGGAGCGCTGCGGGAAGGGGAAGAGGCCCACCACCGAAGAGATGACCAGAATACCTCCCCTGCTGGGCAAGGCCGGTAACAAATGTTTGGTCAGGCGAACCGGCCCCAGGTAATTGACCTGCATGAGCTGCAGTTCGGAATCGGCATCCGCATTCCTGGCGGTGGAGCGTTGCGAAATTCCTGCGTTATTGATGAGCCCGTTTAGGGGCCATCCCAAAGCGAGGATTTGCTGGGCGCAATTTTCGATGGAGTCGTTGTTGGCTAAATCCAGGTGCAGGGTTTGGCAGCGGGGTGAACCCTTAGCAAGACAAAGACTGGCAACCCGATTCAATTCATCCAGACGTCGGGCCGCAAGGATGAGGGGATGTCCTCTTCGAGCGGCTTCCAGGGCCAAGGCTTCTCCGATACCCGAACCGGCCCCCGTAATCACGATTGCTTGCTGGGCAGGGTTCGCCTGGGTTGTGTTCATACCCTCATAGGTGTTCACCCCTCAAAGGTAAGTCCGTGAGCGCAGCGCCTTAACTTCGTCTGCGATGTCTCTCTATGTTCCACGACGATTATGTTTGGTGTCGCCTTGGTTAAGCAAATCTCAGGGTGTTCGTTTTTCGAACCGCTTTTTCTCAAGTGGATTGCAGGTTAAACTCCTGTTGGGCCTTTGTTTGGGGATGACCCTGGGGATAGGACAAGCGCAGGCCCAGCTGTCCTATGCTTTCTGGATCCGCAACGTGAATTGGGACGGCTATACCTCCTGGCAGAACTATATCCGCCGGGCCCCTGCCTACCTGGGGCCCAACGCCCTGGCCCTGCCCGAAGCGGTGGGGGGACTGCATACGGGCATTGCCTTGACCGGAAAGTGGCAGGGGGAACTGGCCCAGGAATGGCATCGCGGGGTATCGCCGTACCGCGAAAACACGGTCAACCCCGTGCTCAACCTTTCCGTGCCTTTGGTTCCCGGCAAGGCTTCCCTGGAAGTTCATTGGCGCCCTTACGAATGGTGGTCCACCGACACCGTGGTCCGGGATTTGCGTAACGCCCGTTGGGAGGAACCCCGTGATCATAACCCTTCTGAACTCTGGGTAATGAACCGCTGGCAAGTCCCGGCCAAATTCCTTGGACCACGAATCCCGCTGACTCTGGGATGGGGTTTCAAAACCACCGCCGGCAAAGGCCTCGAAAACGCCCGTCATACCAACATGCCTGCGTATTGGTTTGAGGTCAGGACCGGCCGCTCTTACCCCCGCTGGTCCTGGTGGACCCAGCAAGGGTTCCTGATTTGGCAGGAATCGGTGGGCGGGCAGAACGATGCCTGGACCTGTGCGCTCGGTGTTACAACAAATTCCGGTCCTTGGACTTTGGCAACCCAGGTGCAGGGCATCAGCGGTTACTTCAACCAAGGGGATCGCCCCTGGTTTCTGCGCAGCGAAGCCTCCTACCAAACCCAAACCCAAGGCCGTTTCTACCTCCGTTACCAACACGCCCTCCATGACCTTCCCTGCCATACCTGGCGGGTGGGTTATGCGGTGGTTTGGGGTAGGCGTTCTATTTCTGTCCCTTGATTTCCTGCATCAGTACCTCGACGGCCTTGGCGAGCTGGGTATCGCGGCCTTCTAGGAAG
>VHAW01000079.1 GCA_016872225.1 Sphingomonadales bacterium
GGGAAGAGAAGGTTTTATCCGCGTGCTCTTCAATTCAGAAGGCAAAAATGGGGTTCAAGAAAAGCAAGTCACCGTATTGGCCAACACTCTTCCCAACACCAACGAGATCCGCATCAAGGCGAACATTATTCCATAAATTAAAATTTTCAAAATCCAAATCCTCAAATCCTTTGTTATGAACTATTTTCCAATGATGTTACAAGCCACTACCCCTAATGTCACAGGCGGGCCTCCACCCTGGATGCAATTCTTACCGTGGGTAGCCATTTTTGTAGTGTTTTATTTCTTTATGATTCGTCCCCAAAGCGTCAAGGCCAAGGAGGAAAGAAAATTCAGGGATAATCTCCAGAAAGGGGATCACGTGGTAACCATCGGGGGTTTACACGGAAAAATCACAGAAACATCCAGTGAATGGGTTATCCTTGAATCAGAATCGCAAGTACGATTCAAAGTAGAACGCTCCGCCATTTCCAAGGATACAACCTTGCACGCATATCCGCCAACCAGCAAGTGAACACCCGGGTCGGCCTAACCGGAAATATGGGTTCAGGCAAAACGTTGGTCGCAGGAATTTTCAGCCATTTAGGAATTCCGGTTTACAATGCTGATCAGCGGGCTCGAGAATTGATGAGCGAAAACGGTCCTCTTAAGGCCGCAATTATTCACTTATTGGGTTCTGAGGCCTATCGCGAAAATAGCTCTCTTGACAAGGTTTACATCGCTGGTCAAGTGTTTAAGAACGCGGAATTACTCGAAAAACTGAATAATCTGGTTCATCCTGTGGTTGCAAAAGACTCAGAACATTGGTCTTCGCTGCAAGGTTCCCTTTACACCTTGCACGAGGCTGCTCTTTTGGTGCAAAGCGGTTCATCCATGCAGATGCTTTGCAATGTCTTGGTCTCTGCTCCGGAGCCCTTGCGCATGGATCGAGTCCGTCAGCGCAACGGGTGGTCAGATTCGGAAATCTTAGATCGACTCAAATATCAATGGAGCGAAGAGCAGTTGAAGCCCCATTGCCGCTACACGATTATCAACGACGGCACCCATTCCCTCATTCAGCAGGTTATAAGTATTCATCGCTTGATCCTTCGGGATTTAGGAAAATAATTGGTTACCTTTTCTCCCATTTTATGCATCCATCCCAATCCAAAACCTTGGTAACACATAAGATTCCATCCTTCTTGCAATTCTCCCATCCGTAAGGTCTGCCCTTGAAGATACCAAGTGGCCAGCGGTTCCTCCAGGGAAATTTCATGCCACTCAAAGCCCTGAGAATCAAGTTGAGCCTGTAATTCTGATGTTCGACGGCGACCCAAGGCATGAGCCAGATCTTGGCTGGGTACACCTTCTCTCATCCATGGCGTTAATCCATCGCGTACAATTTTCGCATTTTTGGGCATATGTCCCTTGAGCAAGGCTGCCTTTTCTGCGGTTTGATGGGCAGAATCAATTGAAACATTCCACGGCACTAAGTCCCTAAGCCTCGCTTTCTGCAGCACGGCGCAGAAAAACCCTTCCCCTGGAATTTTCCCGGGAAGGGCCCACCAAGCAGACCCTCCCTCAGGCCAACGTTGATCGATGGTCGAGGCAAGCGTAAAACCCCAATCTTCAGGGATCTGAATCTCCATGGGTTTCAAGATTCCTTTTTTCACCCAAGGCATAAGCAATTCGGTGTTCTCTGAAAATCCATAAGTACAAGTACTGTAAATCAACCAGCCCCCAGGTTGAAGACTTTGGACCACCGATTCAAGAATAGATTGCTGGATTTTGCTGCAGGATTCGCATTTGACGAGAGACCATTCCTTAATTGCCTCTTGGTTTTTGCGAAACATACCTTCCCCACTGCAAGGCATATCCACCAAAATCCCATCCCAAAGGTTGGGAACGGCACCCCAATCAGTAGCACTGGCATTTACAACGATTACTTGTGGAGAACCTGTACGGGATACCGTTTCCATCAAGGTTTGAAGCCGGTCTTGCTGAGATTCTGCGGCAACGAGCAATCCCATTGGAGGCAAATAATTCAACATAGTGAGTGTTTTGCCTCCTGGTGCCGCACAGGCATCCAGCATGAGATTCATCCTAAATCCCATCGCTCGGATTTTTAGCAGCATATAATCAACCAAAAGCCCGGAGGCTTCTTGAATATGCCAAGCACCCACCTGATAACCAGGGCTGTGATGGATGGGCGAGGCGTCATCTACGGTATTCCGCTTGAACCACTGCGCGGATTCACACCATGGAACCTTACCAAGATTTTCATACCCATTGATTTCATAAGGGTCCACGTTATCCAAGACTCTCAACGTCCTAGCCGCAGGTTCCGTAGATATGAGCTGATCAATAAGGTCTTCAGCAGCAGGACCAAATTCCTTATGCAAACGATCTATGAATTCTATGGGTAGAATTCGTTTAGCCATTCTTCCTGTGTGATACAGGTTTATGGTTTGGCTTCTTTAGACTTGGCTCCCTCTCTTTTCTTTTTCATTTCCAGCATTTTGTCATCCAATTTAAGACGAGCATATAATTGCTGGAGGGAAAACATGGTGTTGATATCATCGGGTTCCAATTCATGAGCTTTTTCGAGAATGGGCCTCGCTTTTTCAAAGGCAGCCTTAGCCTTTGTTTCAGCAACCTCAAATTCCTTTTGCTTTGAAAATGGTATTTTGTCTGCCTGGTTGGCGAGTTCAGCAGCAGCATTAAAATACATGGCTCCCAAATTATAATAAGGATCGAAATAATCAGCCTTAATTTCAATGGCTTTCATGTAATCTGCCTCAGCCAGGTGGGGTTTTTTGGTGTTGTCGTAAGCTGTACCACGAGCAAAATACAAATTCGCGTTGGAAGGGTCCAGAGCTATGGCTGCAGTCAATTTATCGATGGCCATTTCTTGTTTGCCCTGAATGAGGTAAATATTGAGCTCATCAATGACCAGTCCGATATCGTTGGGATATGCGGTTCTGCCCTGCTGCAAATAGGTTAAGGCAGCCGAAGTATCTCCGGCTACTTTGGAGAGTCTGGCCAATTCCACAAAAACCCCTGGCTTGTTGTAACCGTTGGCAAGCAAGGCCTGCCAATACTCTTGGGCTTTGGTGTTATCATTCATTTTCCCGCAGGTCAAAGCTGCATTGAACAAAACAGAGGTATCATTAGGGCTCACGCTCAAAAGCTGCTCAAAACGACGCTTGGCCTCAGGGTAATTCTTCTTCACGTAGGCATCGACACCTTCGTTGTAAAAACCAGCTTGTATGTTAATCACTTTCTTCGTGGCATCATCCGTATGTTCGTTTTTGGTATCTAATTCTATGCAACGGCGATACGATTCCCAGGCGATATCCAAGGCTTCAGGGAATTCGGGAGCCCATGCAGTATCCCCGTAAATCCCCAAATGCACCTCACCCCTGTAAAACCAGGCTTTGGCAGAGTTTTGAGTTTTGGGATGCATGATGGCCTCGTCAATGGACTGTTTGGCCTTATCGTATTCACCATATCGAATATAGATAATAGCACTTTGGACCTTGTTGGGTTGGGCCATGGCCGTC
Organism: Sphingomonadales bacterium; assembly: GCA_016872225.1. Taxonomy (GTDB): domain Bacteria; phylum Bacteroidota; class Bacteroidia; order UBA7662; family UBA7662; genus SYHX01. Next base: position 3,543 of record VHAW01000079.1, read on the forward strand.
AAAACCGAACAAACCATCATGAGGGTGAGAAAAATGGATTTCATGTGTTGAAGATTTGGGGGGATGTTGATACGTGTTGCAGATTGGCTGGGTAAGGTGTATAGAATCAGGCTTCGGAATTCTCCTCGGTGGAATCTGGAGGGGTACTTTCTGAGTCTATGGAATTAATGGCTGCCGATTCATGGGTTTCGTCTTTTTCAACACGAGCGACGGAGGCGATTTGATCCTCATCATCAAGTCGAATCAAGCGTACCCCTTGGGTCGCCCGACCCATTACCCTTAGCGAGTCCACCCCGATGCGAATAGCAACCCCACTTTTGTTGATAATCATCAAATCGTCAAGATCTTCCACAGCTTGCAAGGCGACGAGTTTACCAGTCTTTTCGGTGATGTTAAGGGTCCGAACTCCTTTGCCACCTCGGTTGGTTACGGGGTAATCATCTAATTCTGAACGCTTACCGTATCCATTCTCGGAAACCACCAGCAAGGTGGTGGAGGGTTGCTGAACACAAACCATGCCGATAACCTCCTCGCGAGATTCTTCGCAGGTTATGCCTTTTACACCAGCTGCATTACGGCCCATGGGTCGAACCTTGGTTTCTGAAAAACGAATTGCTCGTCCAGAACTTACCGCCATGATAATTTCCGATTGCCCGTTGGTGAGCCTTGCTTCAAGCAGTTGATCCCCATCAGTGACCGTGATCGCGTTGATACCGTTGGCCCTTGGTCTGCTGTAGGCCTCTAAGGTAGTTTTCTTGATAATCCCACTACGAGTGCAAAATAAGATGAAATTGTTCTCGAGGTATGCGGTATCATCCAAACTACGAACCGTGATGTAGGCCCTGATTTTGTCATCGGAGGGAATCTGCAGCAAATTCTGCACGGCCCTGCCTTTAGTGTTTTTAGCACCTTCGGGAATTTCGTAAACTTTGAGCCAATAACATCGCCCTCGCTCCGTAAAGAGAAGCATGTAATGGTGGGTTGAAGCCACCACCATATGTTCAATGAAATCTTCATCACGGGTGGCTCCCCCCATCGCTCCTCGACCTCCTCTGTTTTGAACACGGTATTCGGCCACGGGAGTTCTTTTGATGTATCCCAGATGCGAAACAGTAACCACAACATCCTCCTCCTCAATCATGTCTTCCATACGGAAATCACCGGCGGCATGCACGACTTCCGATCGGCGAGCATCTCCAAATTTTTCTTTGATTTCGGTGAGCTCTTTTTTGATGATATCCATACGAAGTCCTTCATCGGCAAGGATGGCTTTGAGCCTGCTAATAAGGGCCATAATTTCCGCATATTCTTGACGGATTTTATCACGTTCCATCCCGGTTAGTCGCTGCAGGCGTAACTCAAGTATGGCTTTGGCTTGGATTTCACTCAAACCGAATTGCGAAATCAACCCCTCTTTGGCAATATCTGGGGTTGCTGAAGCCCGAATCAATGCAATAATTTCATCCAAATGATCGAGGGCAATGAGGTAACCCTCGAGAATATGGGCCTTCCTTTCCGCCTCGGCCAATTCATAACGTGTTCTTCGCAGAACCACTTCGTGGCGATGATCCACAAAGTGTCTGATCATGTCCAGGAGATTGAGGGCTTGGGGCCTCCCCTTGACCAAGGCAATGTTATTGACCGAAAAGGAACTCTGAAGAGCGGTGTATTTGTAGAGATGATTCAAGACAACGGAAGCCATCGCATCTTTACGAATTTCATATACGATACGCATCCCGTCACGGTCCGATTCATCACGGATCTCAGAAATGCCTTCCAGTTTCTTTTCGTTGACCAAATCCCCGGTCTTCTGCAACATATCCGCTTTGTTGACCAAGTACGGAATTTCAGTGACGATAATGCGCTCACGCCCGTTGTTCAAAACTTCAATGGAGACCTTGGCCCGAATCACTACCCGCCCTCTTCCGGTAAGCAAGGCTTCCCGAATCCCTTCGTAACCATAAAGGATCCCCCCGGTTGGGAAGTCAGGGGCTTTGATATATTGCAACAACTCTTCGCAACGGATATCCCTACGATCGATATAGGCATGAATGCCGTCAATAATTTCGGACAAATTGTGCGGCGCCATGTTTGTGGCCATGCCTACGGCAATGCCTGCACTTCCGTTCATAAGCAAGTTGGGAAACTTGCAAGGCATGACCGTGGGCTCCTCCAAGGAGTCATCAAAATTCAGCTGAAAATCGACCGTTTCTTTCTCAATATCCGCCAACATTTCCTCGGCGAGCCTGGTCAGTCGGGCCTCGGTATAACGCATAGCCGCCGGGCTATCCCCGTCCACCGAGCCAAAATTACCTTGTCCATCGACCAAGGGATAACGCATTGACCAGGGTTGAGCCATACGGACCATGGTGTCATAAACCGACGAATCACCGTGCGGATGGTATTTACCCAAAACTTCCCCCACAATACGAGCCGATTTCTTATAAGGCTTGTTGTAGGACAGGCCAAGTTCGTTCATCCCGAAGAGAACACGACGATGCACAGGCTTCAGGCCATCGCGCACATCCGGGAGGGCTCTGGAAACAATTACCGACATCGAATAATCGATGTAAGCGGACTTCATTTCCTCTTCAATGAGTATGGGTATAATTTTCGACGTATCGGACATGGGTGTAATCAGGCTTTACCGCTACAAAATACATCATAATGACCATATTTTAGGCAATTTTGACCCTTAAAATATCCTTCTTTTTTGCCCTTAATTTGCCCATAAAAAGAATTTTTCAACACGGCCAAAATTCAGTTTCTTAACCGCAAACTTTTTTAACCTAATTTGGCGTTGTAATCTTGAGTTCCTTCCCAAAAATTCACTCAGTCCCCCCCCCAATGTCCTCTAAACAAAAAGAATGAGCCTACCATTATTGTCGAACTTACCCCTTTGGCTAAGAATTGAACCGATGGCCCCTCCCACATCGCTCAATGTTTTGGACCTTGCCCTCAAAGGCGGGCCCTTTATGATTCCGCTCCTCGCCTTTTCGATTTTAACCGTTTACCTAATCGTGGAGCGCTACATGACCCTCAAACGGTATCGCCAAGGATTGGAACCCCTGCACCGTGGTATTCAGGTTTTCATCAAAGCAGGACAGGCCGCTCAGGCCATAGAAACCTGCAAGCGCTCAGATCTTCCGTTGGCAAGGTTATACCTTCAACTTTTTGAAAAGCGGGCTTCGCTCTCTATGGAATCGATGCGCGAACACATGGACTACTATGGCAAAAAAGAGTCCGTCCATTACGAAAAAAATCTTGCCATGATGGCCACGGTATCCGGCGCTGCCCCCATGGTAGGTTTCTTGGGTACCGTAACGGGAATGATCCGCGCCTTTTACCAAATGTCCATCTCCGGAGCGTCCATTGATCCTTCCAAATTATCGGGTGGTATTTACGAGGCCATGGTCACCACTGCTGCTGGTTTGATGGTGGGGATTGTAGCATATTTGGCCTATAACTATTTCACAGTCAGGGTAGAAAGGCAGATTTCGGAACTTGAATTTATGGTAGGCGATACCCTTGAACTTACCGAGAAATATCCTATCGCATGAATTTTCGAAAAGCTTCCAAGGTCAAAGCTGATTTCAGCATGGCTTCCATGACGGACATCGTTTTTCTCCTGCTTATCTTTTTTTTGCTCACCTCCACCTTGGTGGCTCCTCAGGCCCTCAAGTTACTTTTGCCCAAAGGCAAGGGTCAAACCGTACAGAAACAGGCTATTCGAATAAGCATTGACAGCCTTTCGCATTATTACCTCGAAAACGAAAAAATTAACAAAGAGGCCCTGAAAGGCAAGCTACGTTCCCTTGCTGCAGCAGATACCGGTCAAACTTTGATGTTACAGAGTCATCGTTTGGTACCTGTTCAGGAAGTGGTCGATGTGATGCAATGGGCCCAGGAGGCCCGTCTCAAAATGGTGTTGGCGACTGATCCACGATGAAAAACCAAGAAGGTTCACAGGCCAAGGCTTGGGCTTTTAGTATAGTTCTCCACCTGCTTTTGGTGTTGATCCTTGGATTTTTGAGTTTGGGTGTTCCCCAAAACGATCCTATCGAGAACAACGCCGGGGGAATGGCTTTGGCCTTGGGCGTCCCTGACGGTATTACGAATCCCTCTGTAAGCTCTTCCTCGGAGCAAAGCGCAGAGTCCGCAATTACAGACCCAAAGTCCAAACCTGTTGCGACTCAGGATTTGGAGGATGCGCCTGTGGTTAAGCCCAAAACCAATCCGCCTGCCATGGATCCCCGTCTAAAGGATTTACTTGCAAAACCTAATAAAAGATCACCTCAAAATTCTAGTAATAAACCTCCCCAGGGAGCAGAAACCGGTTTGGCTCAGGCCACCGGCCAAAGCTCGGGA
>VHAW01000080.1 GCA_016872225.1 Sphingomonadales bacterium
TCGGTGATGCTTTCGCCCATTTTGGGCATTACCAACTCAAATCGCGCCATGGGTCAAATTTAAGGACAAACCCTGCGAACGGACTAATTCCGTAACGCATTTGGACTTTAGGGCTCTGCTACAGGCTGGCCAATCAGCACCCGCCAGAACAAAAACATAGCGGTCATAACCGCTCGCTCGATGATCAATTCGCGCCCCTCACCCAAAGAACGACGGTAGGTAAAGGTTCCCTCTGGGCCATGGATGCCAAAGCAAACCAAACCCACAGGTTTGTCAAGGCTACCGCCTGATGGACCCGCAATTCCAGTAATAGCCACTGCATAATCTGTTTGGTATCGAAGCGCCGCGCCTTGGGCCATGCCCCCGACCACTTCGGTCGAGACGGCACCATATCGGGTGATCAGCTGCTCAGAGACGCCAAGAGCACTGACTTTAAGATCATTAGCATATGCAACCATACCCCCTAAGACATAATCCGAAGCTCCAGCGACACGAACAAACCTGGCACTTAAGGCCCCGCCCGTACAACTCTCTGCAAAGAAAATACGTTGGCTTTTTTTCCTTAAAATCAATCCAATACACTCTTCCAGTGAAAGTTCATTTTCACCATAGACATAACCCTCCAAACAGTCTTTGATTTCCTGAGCCGCTAATTCTACCCGGTCCCGCATTCCTGCCAGATCGGATTGGATGCCTTTTGGAAATCGAGGGGCCGTATCAACCCTTTCGGGATGGACTAAAAGGCTCGAAGAACGATGGTCGGAGTCCGCATAAAGGCTAAGCCTTAGGCGAACAAGGCCGGGTCGAGGCAAGTATGCAAGACGTATGCCCTCGGCACGCCATTTGGCTTCCCATAATACTAATTTGCGGGCAATCGAAGATTCAACCAACCCCGCAACCATGAGGGTGTGATGAACCATAGGTTGTACCAAACCTTGAGCTTTTAGGTAAGGAATAAGCTCTTCATCGATCAGGTGTTTGAACTCATAAGGTACCCCGGGAAGGGCCGCGATATAGACGCCGTTATGCAACCATAGCATCCCCTGTGCAGTTCCCAATGGATTATGAAGCAAAGTGCAATTATCTGGTAAATCAGCCTGAGCCAGATTCATAGAACCTGCTTCCCTTCCCCTTGCTTTAAACCATGCCCGAATAGCCTGTTCGGTCTCTTGGTTTCGGATCAGATGACCGCCCATAGCCTTGGTTAGCAAAGGCTTGGTTAGATCGTCGGAAGTCGGGCCCAAGCCGCCGCTGAAAATGACCAAATCGGCCTTGGATATGGCCAGATTAAGAGCTTCCAATATTTCTTCCTCTCGATCCCTCACGGTCCATTTAGCGACCAGCTCCAAACCTGCTGCCGCAAAGGCCTGACCCAAGTAGGCGGCATTGGTGTCCACCACTTGGCCCAACAAAATTTCGTCACCAACAACGACTAAAATTGCTTTCATCGTTTGAAAGGCGCAAAGTAAATGCTTACAACCCTTGGAATCCCATCTTTGGAATTTATACTTAAGAGATGAAACTGCGTTCCATTCTACTTAGCCTATGCTTCCTTGCCTTGTTTTCATACGGACAGGCACAAACAGCGCCAGAACTCAGCCGAACCTGTGCCCCCATTGCCGGGGATAGCCTTCGCTACTACCTCGTCCCAAATCCCCTTTCGTTCGCTTCCTTATTAACGCAAAGCGGTCCATCCAAAATATGGAATCCCGGATCTGCCTTGCTGTCCGAACAAAGCAAAGTGGACCTGTACCAAAATGCGACCCAAACCCCCTATTTCCTGCTGTTTGGCAATTATGGCCGCAAAATTGCCGATAGCAGCAGCCTCTTTGAATTTTTGGGCTTGCCCGCACAATTGCCTATACCAGGGTTTGACACCTTTAATTTGCCCTTAACCAACCTCTATGACTTTTATAACCTGAACAACAACCGTTGGGCCAAGACCGCCCAAGGCATAGGCCTGTTCGGATTGCCGCTTCCCATTTTTTACAGGGATGTGGACGAAATCCTGAATTTTCCCCTACGCTATAACGACAGGGATACCAGCACTTTTTCTTTTGAAATCAATATCCCTACCCTGGCTCAAATTTCCCGGAGCGGCCGACGTATAAGCCATGCCGATGCCTGGGGGAGTTTAACCACTCCTTACGGTACATTCAATTGTTTGAGGGTTCGAAGCAGAACCAGCATTCAAGACAGCATTTCCATCAGCGGCTCTACACCCATTGGATTGCCGGCGCGTACAGAAATTGAAACCTCTTGGTATACCAATGAAGGCGGGAATCGGGGACCAATCCTACAGATTATCGAAAAAGGTTTTTTTATCTTTCCGCCCACGGTGCAAGAAGTACGCTACAGGGACCGATACCGAGCCCCCAAACCCCCACCACCTCCGCCGTTGACTGACCCTGGCGATGTGGTCCTCTACCCCAATCCTTGTCAAACCACGCTCTACCTTGGATTGCATCCTTTGGATCCATGCACCCGAATTTCGTTTACGGATATGCAAGGCAAAATCACTCTTGATCTCCCAAACCCAGGTCCGCAGATTGAAAACATTCCCCTTCTATTGGCTCCGGGTTGTTACCAAGTCACGGTAGAGGCCCAATACGGCACTTATGCCAAACGTTTACTGGTCATTCCATAATTTGCAGCATCCCAAATTTTGGCATTGAATCTTTCTAAAGTTGAAAATCCTGTCTTAATTTATTTTCTTAATGCTTCATTTAAAGTATATTACTGTAAATTCTTTTAAGTAAAAGTTCAAGCATTTCCCTCTCCTCTCCTGCCATATTTTCCCACAAGGGGAGCAATGCCAAACGAACCGGTTGAGCAACAAGCTCCAAAATTTTGGAGCCCTTATCGCTAAGATAAATCCGTTTGATTCGGGTGTCAAGATTCTGGTTACCGGGCAGTTCTTTTTCGGGAATTCTAGTGATCCACCCTTTACGAAGGAGACTTTGGACCATTCGGGTGGTGCTGGAACGATCACGCCCCAAGGCTCGAGCATAAATTTCCTGGTATTGTCCCGGCCTTTCACGCACCAAATCAAGGAAGCGAAATTGTTCAGCGTTGATAAAAACACCTGCGTCCTTGAAGGTCTGATCCAAGCGCAATCCATATGCATTCCAGATTTTGCCCATTAGGTGCATCAAAGCCTCTCGATCCAACATGATACAAACCTACGCTAGAGATTGAATATCGGGGCAGAGCTACCAAATCGGGGTATTTTTGAGGCGTACAACAGCTATCGCTACTATGGAAATCCTCATTATGACTAGCCAGCTCATCCTGGGACTATGCCTTCTCGTTCTCCTTCACGAGTGGGGACACTATTATGCCGCCAGAATTTTTGGAATCAGGGTGGAGAAGTTCTATGTTTTTGTGGACGCCTGGGGGAAGAAGCTGTTTTCATTTCGCAGAGGGGATACCGAATTTGGGTTGGGATGGTTGCCCATTGGGGGCTATGTGAAAATTGCCGGAATGGTGGACGAGTCGGTAGACAAAAACCAATTGGCCGCCCCGGTAAAGCCGGATGAATTTCGATCCAAACCCGCTTGGCAACGGCTCATTGTCATGATCGGAGGAGTTACGGTCAATGCCCTATTGGGTATTCTATTGTTTGCTATGATTTTATGGTATTGGGGGGAACAGAAAATCCCTATGAACAGCCTGCCCCATGGTCTTGCCACCACCACCTTTGCCGAAGACTTGGGCCTAAAGCCGGGTGACCGCATTAGCGCAGTCAATGGCAAACCTGTTCAATACCTTGAAGATTTGTACTCAACGGATTATCTACTACAATCTTCTGTAAAACTTGAAATTACGCGAGACCAACGAGCCTTGGAACTCAAACTCCCGGGTGACTTCTTCCGTCAATTCCTGCAACAAGACAAGAGCTTGTTCCTAACACCAAGGATGCGTTTCGCTGTAGGAGAAGTTGCTACGGGCATGCCTGCCCATAAAGCTGGAATTCAAGACGGTGATTCCATTGTAGCCATCAATGGCCAGAAAATTTTGTATTTTGATGAAGTTCAGAAAATTCTCAGAAACAACAAATCCCGACTTTGTACCCTGAGTCTTCGAAGATTAGGTGCGGGCCCTATTGATGTACCTGTTAAAGTCAGCGAACAAGGCACCATTGGTTTCTATCCTACCATGGAGCAAATCCCTACCCAAACCGTTCGTTACTCCGTCTTGGCCGCTTTGCCTGCCGGGGCACGCATGGGCTGGAAAACAATTTCGGATAATCTCAAAGGCTTTGGCATGATTTTCCGAGGGGAAGTCCCCGTCGAAAAATCATTGGGCGGTCCGATAGCCATTGCCAAAAAGATGTACGGTGGGATTTGGGATTGGCAGCGATTTTGGACCACCACCGCCCTGCTATCCATGATTTTGGCGATTATGAATTTGCTTCCCATTCCAGCCTTGGATGGCGGCCACGTGATCTTTCTCTTGGTGGAATTGGTTACCGGTCGTCCCCTTGGCGAAAAATTTCTCATGGGAGCTCAGTATGTCGGGATGTTCCTGCTGATTCTGCTCATGGTCTTCGCCTTTGGAAATGACCTTGTTCAGCACGTATTTCGTTGATTTCAGCAAAGTGACCTTAAACTGTGCCCAGGACCGGAGTCGAACCGGTACGAGTTTTAGCTCACTGGTGTTTGAGACCAGCGCGTCTACCAATTCCGCCACCTGGGCAGGCAGGGCGCAAATATATTCCAAATTTACCATTGTCCCGCTTTCCGGTTTAACCTCCCTATTTGCCTTTATCCCCCTTTATTTGTAAGACATCCTTTTTTTTGATATACCCTCTCCAACCTCTTAATCTAGCGAAGATGCATAACGCCTTTCCCCAATTCTACAGGGTTCGAGTCTGGTCGGCAAGGCTGCTGGTAACGATCCTTTTTTGTGGTTTCCTCGGCATTCAAATCCAATCCTATGCCTTTAATGGTCCAATCCAATGGAGTTCGGAAAGCCTGAACCAAGATTCCTCCATCCTGGGACAGTTACCAAATTCTAGAGAAGGCGAATTCCTGGTCGTGTTCACCGATCAATTCGATGCAGCATCGGCTACCCTTCTTTTTGAAAGCCAAGGTATACCGTTGGCCCAGAGACAGTCCACCGTCATCCAAGGATGCATGAGCAAGTCCTCCAATGCTTGTGCGTTAGCTCGACAGTGGTTAGACAAGTACAATTCAATCAATGGAACAAATTGGTCAATGCTGGATTCTTTTTGGATTGTGAATGCAGTGATTCTGCGCATTGACCGGGAGGCTGCCACAGCCCTTATCCAGAAGTTGGATGTTCGGTCCATAGACCCCGTGGATGCCCTCCCCATTGGCTACACCGAATCTTTATCCGAACCAAAGTCCAAGGCGCATGCGGGATACAATGATTCAGACCCTGCGTCAGATGGGGATGGCCAACCTGAAATTGTCAACGGGAGGGAACCCGGTCTAACCGCTATCCAAGCACCGCTTATGTGGGCCAGAGGCTATACCGGCAAAAATCGTCGGGCAATGTTAATGGACACCGGGGTGTGGCCCGAACATCCTGCCATACGCGGAAAATTCATTGGACAGCGTATGGGCCTGGATCAATCTTGGTATGCGTATGATGAGCCTGTCCCTGCGGACAAAATCGGAAACCACGGCACGCATGTGATCGGGACCGTTTTAGGACTGGACTCGGCGAATCGGGATACCATTGGCGTTGCTTTTGGAGCCTATTTCATTGCCACCGATCCCATCGTGACCAATCTTGCTTTGGTTCGTTCATGGACCCAACTCATGCGGGCTTACCAATGGGCCCTGAACCCTGACGGAGACACCTCAACCCATACGGATATTCCAGACGTTATTAACAATTCCTGGGGTAGAGCCAATGCTGGTTTTGACAGCGTCTGCCAAGCCACCGTCGTTGCTCAAGCTTTACAAACCGTAGAAGCCGCCGGAATTGCCAATGTCTTCTCGGCGGGTAATAACGGCCCCGGACCATTAACCATCGGCGTACCGGCCCAAGTCATTTACGATTCCCTCAATGTGTTTTGTGTTGGCGCTTTGGATGCATCCAATGTTCTAGCCGGATTCTCCAGCAACGGTCCCAGTCGCTGTAGCTCGGATTCAATGATCCAAATTAAACCTGAAGTCTCCGCACCAGGCGTCAATGTACGATCGGCTGACGGCCCAACCGGTTACGGTCAGAAATCCGGAACCAGCATGGCCTCGCCCCACGTCACGGGAGCAGTGTTATTGCTCAAAGAAGCCTTTCCTCAATTATCAGGCCGCCAAATCCTCAATGCCTTGTATCAAACGGCATTAGACCTAGGTCCATTCGGTGAAGATAATTTATATGGGCGAGGTATCATCCGTGCGGATGCAGCCTACCAATTCTTGGCGACCCTGCACACGCCAACTCCGCCTTCTGATCATGGTCCTGACCTTGCTATCCTGGGCCTCGATTCCCCTGTATCTTCAGGATTGGGGCTTCGTTGCGCCTCGAACAGCCCCTTGTTCTCTAATTTGAAATTCAGGATTGCCAACCTCGGCGATACAGTAGTGAATGGATTTATGCTGGATGTGTACGACAACCAATCTTGGCATCACTCGGTCTCTTTTGGAGGTAGAACTTTAGCTCCTGCACAAATCTCCGATGTTACTATTGGAAGTCTGAATCGAAATCTTTTCAATGCTCAAGAGCGATGGATGTTTCGTATCAGCCCTATTAGGCCACCTGGAGCAGGTATGTCCTTGCAAGGAATGGAAGGAGACACGCTCAACAATTATTTTTTCCTGCAATTTCGTAACATTCGACCTGCCAATGACTTGATTACCGAGCATTTCAATGACTCGATTCGATTACCCTTTGTGATCGAGAATCATCGTGTTGCCGATTGGACGATCGAAAACCCTGATAATGATGATTATACGAGCTCAACCTTGCCAGCTACCTGGTCATACTTCCCCTTGCCCTCCACCCCTTCGCCCTTTCACACCACAAGTGCAGGCGCTAATGGAATTGGAACAGGATGGGCTGCTGGGATTAAAATGAGGGAATATTCAGCTCGCCTGCGCCAGAAAGACCACCTCGTTTCACCACCTTTCTTCCTGCAAGGAGCCCCTGCAGGTCAACATTATAAATTATATTTTGATGCGGCTTACTCGAATCGGAACAACGCTTTTAGAGACAGCCTGATCGTTTCCTTTTCCTCCGACTGCGGATATACTTACCAAGAAATTTACCGGAATGGTGGTGATTCTCTGCGATCCCATTCCGGGATTAACCCTGCCGACTCTTTGGCCTTTAGGAGAATTGAGGTGGATCATCCTTTGTTGCAGAGGACTACCCCAGGTTCATACCGTCTTCGATTCACGAGTCAAAATGATTTTGGCGGGAATCTTTACCTTACCAATATTGGACTCTTTCGCTTCTTTGCAGTCAATTTACCTGGTGCAGACCCCAAAAATTCCGATCAAACTTGGTCCGTTTTCCCTAATCCTTCGAGCGAGCAGCACCTCAATCTCCAGATCCCCGTGACCAGCGCAATGGCGCGACTCCATATCACCAATCACCTTGGGCAATCAATCTGGCATTCAGCCTGGATAGGATCCTTTGATCCTAGTGATTCACAACTTACCCAGACCATGGCAACTTTTCCGTTGGATATTCCCGAGTTGATGCCGGGACTTTACCTCTTGACCCTTGAAACCAAATCAAACCCAACATTGCAACGAAGTGCAAAACAACACCAAACCCTGCGTTGGATCAAGGTCCCCCGTTAACGCATCTTTAATCATGAAACAGTTTCATAGAACAGGTCTCGTATTAGTCATTGCCCTTTTACACGGAGAGGGCAGGGCTTTAGAATTAAGTTCTGAAGCCATTTCCTGTGATATCACGGACAAT
>VHAW01000081.1 GCA_016872225.1 Sphingomonadales bacterium
CAAAGTCACCGGTGCAGGTTTCCCAGTTTACACAGGGCATGGAGCCAAAATTCAACGGGCTTTGATCCAGTATTTTTTGGATTTCAATATTGCCGCAGGCTACACGGAAATCCAACCCCCTATATTGATCAATGAGGATTCAGGCTTTGGTACCGGAAATTTACCGGACAAAGAAGGGCAGATGTATTTTGTAACCGAAGATCGATTGTACCTCGCGCCCACCGCTGAAGTTCCCGTGACAAATTTGTACCGGAATTTGTTGGTGCAGGAAAACGAGCTGCCGATTCTTAATACGGCATACACGCCTTGCTTTCGCCGCGAAGCCGGATCCTACGGCAAAGATGTTCGTGGCCTCAACCGCTTGCATCAATTTGATAAGGTTGAAATCGTTCAAATTGTTCATCCTGAACAGAGTTACCAAGTTCTTGAGGACATGAAAACCCATGTGGCCAGCTTGGTGGCTAGCCTAGGTATGCCCTTTCGAATTCTAAGGCTGTGTGGTGGAGATATGGGTTTCGCCTCGGCGTTAACCTACGACTTTGAAATATGGAGCGCAGGTCAAGGTCGGTGGTTGGAAATTTCGTCGGTCAGTAATTTCGAAAGCTTCCAAACGAACCGTCTTCGTCTTCGTTTCAAAGAAAAAGATTCCGGCAAAAATCGTTTAGCCCATAGCCTAAATGGTTCGGCCTTGGCCTTACCTCGTATCCTTGCGGCATTGCTGGAATTCTACCAAGAAAACGGTAGCATTCGAATCCCCGATGTATTGTTACCCTACACCGGGTTCGATAAGATTACCCTCCCAAGCTCTTGAGCGCTGAAAGGTATTTAGTCAAAATTAAATAATTGAGCTTGAAAACCGAACAGGTCGGGCATGTACTTATTTCAACAACCCCGGCCTCGACCAAAAGACTGAGATGGTGATGGGCCAAGGAGGATTCAATGCCGAGTTTGGAAGCAATTTCAGGGGCCGTGAGTTCCAAATGTCGATGCAATAAGGCGATTATCAACTGGCGAAGATCCTGTTTGAGGCAGTAGACTAAAGCATAAGCCGCTCTAACCTGCTCAAAACTCAACCTTTTGACCGCTGTTTTAACCACTCCCTAAGTTATTCTATTTTTTCCACAATTCGATTAACCCTCCCTCAAAAATTTTAAACGGCATGGTCCTGAAATTTGAAACTTATCTTTGAATATGATTCATATCCTTATGTCCGGGGGCAGCGGAACCCGCCTTTGGCCCTTATCTAGACTTCGGATGCCCAAACAATACCTGCCCTTGGTGGGAGGGCATTCCTTGTTTGAATGCACGGTTTGGCGACATTTCAATTTGTGCAGCTCGCATATCGTTGTAACCAACGCGAGCCAATTTGCCTTGGCAAAACGCCAAATGGGACAAGCCAAAGCAACCTACATTTTGGAATCTGTCGGTCGCAACACCGCACCGGCCATCGGTATGGCTTGCCGCTTATTGCCGGAGGAATCCGTGGTGCTCGTGACTCCGTCCGATCACCTAATTCGGGATGAACAGGCCTACCATGCTGCCGCCTTGAAAGCGGCCGAATTTGCAAAGCAAGGATACTTAGTCACCTTTGGGGTGGAACCCGAATACCCAGAACCCGGCTTCGGCTACATTCAGGCCGAAGGCTCCATGGTCGTAGCCTTCAAAGAAAAACCCGATACAACCACTGCAGCATCCTATATTCAACAGGGTGGTTATTATTGGAATGCGGGAATTTTCTGCTTTCAAGCCGGGGTTTACCTGCAAGAACTCGAACGCCTTGCACCGGATCTGCACCGAGCCATCATGGAGTCGCCTACGCTAAGAGGCTCATCGGATAAGGATCAATGTTACAGGACTAGCTTGGAGGAAATGATGGCGATGGCCGATATTAGCATTGATTATGCGGTCCTTGAACACAGTGACAAAGTCCGTGTCGTGCCTTGCCGGATGGGTTGGTCCGATTTAGGTAGTTTTGATGCGCTTGATGCAGAATTTTCCAACGATCAATACGGCAATACTATGAGTAGCCCCAATTGCTTGACATTAAACGCAAATAATAATTTGTTATTAAACTTTGGGTCTCAGAAGCTGGTCGTCCAAGGTATGGATAATATATTGGTGGTGAACACGGAAGATTCTATTTATATTGGACAAAAAGGCCAAAGCCAGGGATTACGCGAGGTCGTCAAAGTACTACAGAAGGAAGAGTCTCCCCTGCTTCAATCGCATCTTGAATTAATGACCACCTACGGTTCCCTTCGGTTAATCGAACACAAGGAATCGACCATGGTTCTTGAATTAAAGGTGGATGATACCCCCAAAACCGGATTGGTGCTGAACTCCCAGGATCTCATGGACCACCCTCACCTTGCCAAGGCGTTGCAGAGCTCCAAAGAAGCTTACACGCTTCGTTGCCTATCCTTGGATCGAAATAATTTCAGCGAAAATTCCCAAGCGGTAAGCCTCAAGCAATGGAACCTTGCCATCTCAGCTCCAGGGGAATTTCTCTTAATTATTCAAAAAAGCCTTTGATTTCCTTTATGGTTTGTGGCCTCCGTTGGGAGCTGTAATCCACAGGGAGTGAACAACACTCCATGCCGACTTACTCCTGATCCAAAAGATACAATAGGGAAGCCATCGATGCGGCCCCCAATTCCAATTCGCGGCGATTCACCGATTCAAAGACATCGGTTGCAGCATGATGGTAATCAAAATATCGCTGCGACTCCGGAACCAGACCGTAAAGCTCGGTGCCCTGTGGTCTTAGGAAGCCAACATCCACACCGCTTCCGCCTTTGCGGATCGCATAAACCCCGTAGGGCTCCAACCATTTCAGCCATGGCTGCAAGGCCTGAATACGTTCAACTGCAGCTTCGCTTGAAAATTCTCTGGGCGCAAATCCGCCCCGATCTGATTCCAATCCAATCAATTGCTTTTCGCCAGATGCGGCTGACCAAAGAGCATATTCGGTCGCCCCTCGGGTCCCGTTTTCTTCGTTCATAAACAAAACAACCCGCATGCTACGCTTGGGCTGATATCCCACTGCTCTTAACAAGCGTATGGCCTCCACCGAATGGGCACAACCTGCTCCGTCATCGTGAGCACCTTCCCCTACATCCCATGAGTCCAGATGACCACCCACCACCATCCATGCTCTCGGCCGATCGGAACCATACCAATCACCAATAACATTATACGATAAGGTATCTGGCAATTGAACACAAGAAGTCTTGAATTCTACTTTAGGCCTTTTGCCCAATTTCTTTAGCCGGAGCAACGTTTGAGAAATCCATTCGGCATCTACCGTGCTGACAGCTGCTGCGGGAATCCTTACTTTGGCATTTCCATACTGCATGGACCCTGTATGCGGAAAGGTATCCAGCGTATGGGTAAGCGACCGAATCAAAACACCAACGGCACCTTTAGAGGCTGCCAACCTTGCGCCATCAAACCTTATATCGATACAGCCCCCGTAACTGCCAAACGAGCTTATAAATCGCTGATCAAAAGGCTTGTTCAAGAAAACCACCCTACCGGTGACTTGCAAGGAATCTGCCTCTTCCAGCTCTTTGAGCGAACCGAATTCAATCAACTCCCCGCGCACCCCTTCAGGCCCCGTGCCCACCGAACCACCCAAGGCCAACATGCGCAATCGGTAGGGTTTTGCATCACCCGTGAGGACCTGACCTTGTTCAGGAGCACCTCGAACCCAACGCGGTACCATAACTGGCTGCAACCAAACACAGTCCAAACTCATACCCTTGAGATAATCCTGCATCAACAAAACCGCACGGGCTGCCCCATCACTACCCGACAATCGATGCCCAGCCTTCTTACATAAATCCCGCAACAAGGGGTAGGCCCTACCGCTGACCAAAGACGAATCAAAAACCCTTCGAATAAGTTGCGCTTTAGGATCACTTTCGCTGCTATTTTCCCCTCCGGAAGGGGTCGCTGCAACCGAATACGAAGCGCTCCATTGCGTGATAAACATCATCGCAACCATACAGGTCACGAGGAAACCATGCAGGGACAAAAGAAAAAACCGAATTTTCATGGCCATAAAAAACTATTCTTCTATTTCAAGAGCCTTGACACCGGGCAGCACCTTCCCTTCGAGCAATTCCAACAAAGCACCGCCACCGGTAGAGACATAGGAAACCTTGTTTTCAAATCCAAAAGCATGAACAGCAGCGGCGGAATCACCACCACCGATCAGGGAAAATGCTCCTTGGGCCGTGGTATTGGCCACAGCCTCGGCCACAGCACGAGTCCCCTCTTGAAAATTAGTGAATTCAAAAACACCTGCCGGTCCGTTCCACAAAAGGGTCTTGGAATTTTCAATATGGTTCTGCATACCCCGAATACTTTCCGGACCCAGATCCAATCCCATCCATCCTTGTGGAATACGGCTATTGTTGACCACTTGGCGTTGGGCCTCGTTGGAGAAGGAATCGGCTGCGACGGAATCCGTAGGGATCACCAACTCTACGCTAAGATCGGCAGCTTTGGAAAGCAAGGCACGGGCAGTCTCCATTCGGTCTTCTTCACAAAGGGAAGCTCCTATTTCCCCACCCATGGCTTTGCAAAAGGTATAGGCCATACCACCCACAATAAGCAGGCGATCGACTTTGGTCAACATGTTTTCAATCAGTAATAGCTTATCAGATACTTTGGCTCCGCCCATAATGGCCGTAAAGGGCCTTGCGGGATTATTCAAAACCATGGCTGCTTGATCTAGTTCGGCTTTCATCAAAAAACCTGCCGCCTTACGGGATCCATAATGCCTTGCCACTGTGGCGGTGGAAACATGTTCCCGATGTGCTGTCCCGAAGGCATCGTTGATGTAACAATCTCCATGCCTTGATAATTGTGATACAAATTCGGGATCCCCGGACTCCTCCCCTGCATAAAATCGAACATTTTCCAACAACAGTACCGACCCCGGTTGCAAATCAGCCGATGCCTCGAATGCTTCATCCGAAATGCAATCGGATACGAACCGAACTTTTCGATTCAATACCGATTCCAAGGCTAGAACAATATGACGAAGGGAATACCGATCCTCTGCCACTCCTTTGGGCCTGCCCAGATGCGAGCATAAGACTAATGCGGCACCGGCATTAAGCACATATTCAATGGTAGGCAATGCGGCACGAATTCGGGTTAGATCAGTGGGCTCCAAAGTCTTTTTGTCCAGCGGGACATTGAAATCAACCCGCATCAAAACCCTGGCTCCGGCCAGTTCCAGTTGTTTTGGCGAAAGAATCATGGAAATCTTAGTATCAGGCAATACGTTGAGCCAAGTCGGCAATTCGGGCGGAGTATCCTGATTCATTATCGTACCAACCCACCACTTTAACGGTATGCCCAATGACCATCGTTAATGCTGCATCAAAAATGCATGAATGAGTATTGCCCAAAATATCAACTGAAACAATGGGGTCCGTTTGGTATTCCAAAATGCCTGCCATGGGTCCTGCAGCGGCATCCACAAAAGCCTGGTTGATTTCGGAGGTCGTTGCAGGATTGCGAAGGATTGCCGTGAAGTCGGTTACCGATCCATCCGGAATTGGGACCCTCATAGCATTGCCATTGAGTTTGCCTTGCAAATGGGGAATAACCAAACCCACCGCCTTGGCAGCACCCGTAGAGGTGGGCACAATGCTGCAAGCGGCTGCCCTTGCCCTCCTAAGGTCTTTATGGGGAGCATCCTGTAAATTCTGATCCGCAGTGTATGCGTGAATGGTGGTCATAAAACCGTTCTCTATTCCCCAATGCTGGTCCAAAACCTTGACCATGGGGGCCAAACAATTCGTGGTGCATGAAGCATTCGAAAGGATTCGCTCAGTACCATCCAGACTATCATCGTTGACCCCCAAGACCACTGTTTTCATTTCACCAGTAGCTGGGGCTGAAATAATGACTTTTCCGGCACCTGCCTGGAGATGAAGCCCCGCCTTCTCCATATCGGTAAATCGGCCAGTGGATTCAATAACCACATCGACCCCGAGGTCTGACCATGGCAGTTTAGCGGGATCTTTTTCGGCATAAATGCGAATAAGGCGTCCATCCACCACCAAAGAATCCCCTTCCACCGAAACTTGACCAGGAAAACGACCATGCACAGAGTCGTATTTGAGCAAATGGGCCAAAGTCACAGGGTTAGTCAAATCATTGATTGCCACAACCTCAAGACCAGGCTTCCCAAGCATGTATTTGAAACTCAAACGGCCTATTCTCCCGAACCCATTGATTGCGATTTTTTTCATAAGTGAATTGTTGAATTGAAACAACTAAGTGTGAAAATAAGATAGACCAGACCAGAGGACTTTGGCTTAAGATGCCTTTTGAAGCCCATTTTCTACTGACAAATTGAGATTTGGTAGCCCGTAGGGGAATCGAACCCCTGTTACCAGAATGAAAATCTGATGTCCTAACCCCTAGACGAACGGGCCAAAAAAACGTCGCAAATATACATCCAAAGGGCCTAATTAACTCAGCAACCTGGGCAGATCTTGGATCTCCTCTAGACTAGGGATGGAGGGAAAAATTGAACAAAAAAAAATTGGGTGAAAAAAAATAGATTTTGATAAAAACAACATATTTGCCATAAAATTCAACTAATTACATATCGTCTATCCAGCAAACGGGAATTTCTGAACGCTTTACGATTAGACTAACCGTCTTCATTGAAAAGAAAAAAGTCTGGACATTCAAAATTCTTTGCATAGAATAAACTCTTTAGATTAACAAGAGTCTTTTAACAAGAGTCTTCCGAATTCTATTCTTTCCCCATTTTTTTTGCTTGAAGGGGCAATATTTCTGAATTTTGAATGGCTACCCGTGGTTTTGATAAACGCACGCCTTGTTGGTCATAAAGAAGTACCTCCGAAGACAAATCTTAAGAATTGATTTGGGGTTGCTGACCGCCCAAAATCTTGACAAAATCCATTAGATTTACAAGTTATTTTGTCTTTACTTGAATATTAAATAAATTGTAACATTCTTATTTTAATGCTTTTATCAAACAATTATGAAAGCAAAGATAACGATTCATCGATCTTGAATTTTACCCATCAAATATCAAAACGAAACAACACCCTAACGGGTCAAAGAATCCAAAGAGGTTCATTAACCCGATCTTCGGCATCAGAATCCTAAATTGCTTCGACAATTATTCAAAGAAGATTACTCAAAAGATCATTATGATACGAAAATTGAAGGTTCAGTAAAGCGGCCTTTGACGAGAATTAAAAAGTTCCAAAAAAGTAGCCAAAAAATGTAAATAGTTGGCTGAAAATTGAAATTTAATAGTATACCTTTGTGTAATCAAGAGTATTTCAGCCCCTATTTCGTTGAAATTTCGTTTGAATATTCAAAACAAACTGCTCGCCTCTTGGTCTGGTTGCACGAAATTATGGTGCATCACGACGAACCTCCGGACCTCGGTCACTCTTTTGATTCAAAAGGGCATGGAAGCTGTCACTCGTTTCCGTTTAACTTTTGTACAAAATTTCATACACTTTAATTACTATTTAACAAATTGATATACAAGTGATTATTGTGTTTACAGTATTGCCAATTGTGGTTATCCATACTTATCCACAAATCTTTTTTGATCTTCCGTCAGCTTTGCGGATTGTACAAAGCGTCTTTTTTTTCTTCAACTAAACCCAAACTAAAGTGGAAAAAAAATCAACCAAGCCGGCAGCAGCCAAGAAAGCTGCTCCTAAGAAAGCCGCTGCTAAGAAGCCCGCTGCTAAGAAGCCCGCTGCTAAGAAGCCCGCTGCTAAGAAGCCCGCTGCTAAGAAGCCCGCTGCTAAGAAGCCCGCTGCTAAGAAGCCCGCTGCTAAGAAGCCCGCTGCTAAGAAGCCCGCTGC
>VHAW01000082.1 GCA_016872225.1 Sphingomonadales bacterium
TTGGTCACGCTCATGCAACCAGGCATAAACAATATGCTCTGGATTTTTATCTCCTTGGCCCTTGGGTCATGGTGGGGATTGCGGATGTCGTCCAAAGCCCAAATGACCGAGATGCCCCAAATGGTCTCGCTGCTCAATGGATTCGGAGGCTTGGCCGCGGCTTTAGTGGCCCTTTCCGAAGTGATGGATATGTTCTACGGAGGCGCTATGGAGAAATTGATTATAAAGGTCATGGGCATGGGCGTTTTGGGGAATTACTACCGCATTTTCTATTTGGTGACTTTGATGATTAGTCTGGCGGTGGGCGGTATTTCCTTTACCGGATCGGTGATGGCGATGGCCAAATTGAATGGCAAAGTGAGTGGGCAGCCCGTTCGATTCCCTATGCAGGGATTGATTACCAACGGTCTTTTGGTGTTGATGACCCTGCTCATTATAGCCATCCTGCTCACCATAGCCATAGTAACCTCACCATCCTACACCCAGGTCCTTGTCTTTGCTTTGTTGCTGCTTTCCTTGGTCTACGGAGTCCTGTTTGTCCTGCCCATTGGGGGTGCGGATATGCCGGTGGTGATTTCTTTTTTGAATTCTCTTACAGGCCTGACAGCAGCTACGACAGGTTTGCTCTTCGATAATAGGGTTATGTTGATGGGCGGCGTATTGGTGGGAGCATCTGGCATCTATTTGACTATGTTGATGTGCAAGGCCATGAACCGGACCCTTGGTGCGGTGCTCTTGGGCCAGTTTAATGCTGGCTCCGGAGAGGTTGCCCGTGAAGTTAGTGGACAAATCAAAGAAATCGGAGTTTACGACACGGCGGTGCTTTTGGCTTATTCGTCTCGGGTTGTTGTCGTTCCGGGATACGGTTTGGCGGTGGCGCAGGCACAGCATTTGGTCCACGAATTGGAAAAGATACTTGTCGCCAAAGGAGCCGAATGCAAATACGCCATTCATCCGGTTGCGGGTCGTATGCCGGGTCATATGAATGTTTTGCTTGCCGAGGCTGATGTCTCGTATGATTTACTGGTTGAAATGGAGGCCATTAACCCTGAATTTCCCCAGTCGGATGTGGTTTTGGTGATTGGCGCCAACGATGTGGTGAATCCGGCTGCGGAAAATGATCCAGGTAGCCCAATCCACGGTATGCCGATTCTGCAAGTGCATCAAGCGCGTAATGTGGTGGTTATCAAGCGTTCCATGGCGGCAGGCTATGCCGGGGTGGAAAACGAGTTGTTCTACGACCCCAAAACTCGGATGTTGTTTGGGGATGCCAGGGCCGTTTTAGGTGACTTGATACAGGAGATCAAACGTCTTTAATTTTTTTTTCCAAAATTGCTGAATTGTGTGCAATTTTGAGTTCTTGTTGAGGTTGTTGTAAAAAGCCTCCAACTGAATCAATAACCATCTTTTTTCAACTTGCGAATCCTGTAATCCATTCACATTCTTAAAGCCATGTCCACCGACCACGCTGAACTCCATTACAAAGGCCAGATTTATAAGCTTCCTATTTTGGTTGGTACTGAAAATGAACCGGCTATTGATATTTCCAAGTTGAGGGACGAATCCGGTTTGGTGACCTTGGATATCGGGTACAAAAACACCGGAGCCACCAAATCCTCAGTGACGTTCATTGACGGTG
Source organism: Sphingomonadales bacterium (assembly GCA_016872225.1). Classification (GTDB taxonomy): domain Bacteria; phylum Bacteroidota; class Bacteroidia; order UBA7662; family UBA7662; genus SYHX01. Next base: position 1,640 of record VHAW01000082.1, read on the forward strand.
ATGAAGGAATCCTTAGCTATCGCGGATATCCCATCGAGCAATTGGCCGCCCATTCCAGTTTTATAGAGGTGTCATACCTTTTAATCTATGGCGAACTGCCCACTATAGCCCAGTTGGATGATTTCAACCACAGCATTACGCACCGAACCTTGGTTCACGAAAACATCAAGAAATTCCTTGATGCTTATCCTGCGTCCACTCATCCGATGGGAGTTTTGATGAGCACGATGGCTTCTCTATCGAGCTTTTATCCTAATTCACTGATTCCCGATAGGCCCTTGGCTGAAATGGACAGGACCTATCATCGCCTAATCGCAAAAATGGCGACCATTGCGGCCTGGACCTATAAAAAATCGTTGGGTCATCCCTACATGTACCCCAACAATAAGTTGGACTACGTTAGTAACTTCTTGCAGATGATGTTTGGGCATCGTACAGATGACTACATTGCCGATCCCGCAATAGTGGATGCTTTGAACAAACTTCTGATCCTTCATGCCGACCACGAACAAAATTGTTCAGCATCCACGGTGCGCATGGTGGGCTCTTCTCATGCTAACATTTATGCAGCGGTCGCGGCAGGATTCGGTGCCTTATGGGGTCCTTTGCATGGCGGTGCTAATCAGTCGGTCATTGAAATGCTAGAACAAATTCGTGCAGAAGGTGGACAGGTGGCCAAATTTGTTGCTAGAGCGAAGGACAAAAATGATCCTTTCCGCCTTATGGGCTTTGGTCACCGGGTGTACAAGAATTTTGACCCGAGAGCACGCATTATCAAAGAAGCCTGCGACCAGGTGCTCAACAAGTTAGGGGTGAGTGATCCGGTCCTTGATATCGCCAAACAGCTGGAACATACCGCTTTACAAGACGAATATTTTATTGAACGCAAGCTTTATCCAAACGTAGATTTCTATTCCGGTATCATTTACAGGGCCATTGGAATCCCTACCGATATGTTCACGGTGATGTTTGCCCTCGGTCGTTTGCCCGGTTGGATTGCCCAGTGGAAAGAAATGCGTGAATTGAACGAGCCTATCGGAAGGCCACGGCAGGTCTATGTGGGCCATCCTCGTCGGGATTTTGTACCTATCGCCAAGCGCTAAGGTCTAAGCTCAAGGCCCAGTCCCAAGCCTGACCCCAGACTACCTGTGGTAAGCCTCTTCAATTTCTTCGGTGAGGATGGGAAGGGAACTCATTAAATCCACGGGTCCAGCTTCGGTGACCAATACATCGTTTTCGATACGAATACCTAGGCCCTCTTCGGGGATATAAATCCCCGGTTCGCAGGTGATAAGCATGCCGGCTTGCAGGGGTTCAAACCTGGCGCCGACATCATGGACGTCAATGCCCAGGAAATGCCCGGTGCCGTGAGGGAAGTATTTTTTGTAGGCAGGGTTGGTAGGATTTTGCTGCCGGATTTCAGCTTCCGTAATTAGCCCAAGACCAAGGAGGGCATCTTGCATGTGGAGGGCCGAATCCTTATTGTACTGATCCAAACTACAACCCACGGTCAGCAGGGCCATGGATTGCCGTTGTACATGGAGAACTGCGTCGTAAACTTCCTTTTGACGGGCTGTGAATCGGCCGCTGACCGGTACACAACGGGTCAAATCAGCCGCATAATGGGCATAATTGGCTCCAAAGTCCATCAACAAGAGGTCCCCATCTTGACAAACGCTGTCATTGCGGGTGTAGTGCAGAATGCAAGCATGCGCCCCTGATGCTATGATGGGTTCAAAACTGAAGCCTTCCGCACCTTGGCTGAGCATGCTTCCGGCCAAGGTTGCCTCGACTTGGTATTCTTTGAGGCCTGGTTTCAGGGCTTGGACTGCTTCCAAAAATGCCTGATGGGTAATTTCAATTGCTTTTCGGATAGCCACCAGTTCTTGTTCTTGTTTGACTGAGCGCAGCCTGTCCAGGATGGGGGATGCACGGTGAAAGCGGTGGAGGGGGAAGTCCGCGAGGAGTTGGGCCGAAAACCGCTGGGTTGCTGCAAGGACAGGGGATTTGGAAGCTCGGTCATTCTCGTTGAGAGCCAGCCAACAATCGGTAGCATACTTCATTTGCGTCCACAGCGTGGTCTCAAACTCCTTGTGCCACATGACTTGATGGATGCCGGAAAGGGTGGATGCTTCAGCTTGGCTATGCCTCGGCCCCTCCCAGACAGCCAACTGGGGACTGGTTTCTCTTACGAAAAGAACCTCTCTCATGGCGGGATTCGGGCTATCCGGGAACAGCATGAGGGCCGTTTGCTCCTGATCGATGCCAGTCAACCAATACAGGTTAGAATCCGGTTTGTAGGGGTAATAGGCATCGCCGTTGGAAGGGATTTGGTCCGATGAAACCAAGACCGCAAGGGATCCAGAGGGCATTTGGGCCGCAAAACGCTGCCGATTGGACACAAAAAGGGAGGAGTTCAGGGGTTGATAGCGCATAGAGTCGTTGTTTTTCAAAGGTAAGGCCAGCTCTGGGGCCGTCAAGGGATTTTTGTGGATAAAGTCCCCTTCGGCTCTGAATTCGTTTAAAAAAATGGCCTATTACTTTGGATTTACACACAAAATGACCTACTTTTGCACTCCTTCAAAAATAGGGTAATCCGAACTAGCCCAGAAATCAAACTTATGCCCACCATTCAGCAATTGGTCAAAAATGGACGTGAACACAAGGCGGACAAGAGCAAGTCTCCCGCCCTAGATTCTTGTCCCCAGCGTCGCGGGGTCTGCACCCGTGTGTATACCACCACCCCCAAAAAGCCTAATTCTGCGATGCGGAAAGTGGCTCGTGTTCGCCTGACTAACCAGAAGGAGGTCAACGCCTACATTCCTGGCGAGGGACATAACCTGCAGGAGCATTCTATTGTCTTGATTCGCGGAGGTCGTGTTAAAGACCTTCCCGGTGTCCGTTACCATATTATCCGTGGCGCCCTTGATACCGCCGGTGTGAATGACCGTAAACAAGGCCGTTCCAAATACGGTGCCAAAGCCAAACAGGCTGCGGCGCCATCTAAAGGTGGCAAAAAATAATTAATCCAATTCCAAGGCAAAGTCATGAGAAAAATCGCCGCCAAGAAGCGCTTCGTTGAACCGGATCCCAAATTCAAAGACGAAGTCGTTACCAAGTTCATCAACAACATGATGCACGATGGCAAGAAGAGTATCGCCAGTCAGATTTTTTACGAAGCGGTAGAGAATGTCGAAAAGAAATTATCCGAGCCGGGTATTGAGGTTTGGCGCAGGGCCCTTAATAATGTCATGCCAAGCGTGGAGGTCAAAAGCCGTCGCGTAGGCGGTTCAACCTTTCAAGTCCCTGTCGAAGTTAAGCCAAACCGCAAACAGGCCCTTGGTATGCGTTGGTTGATTGGGTATGCTCGTAAGCGCAATGAAAAGACTATGACCGACAAATTGACTGCTGAAATTATCGCCGCTTCCAAAGGGGAGGGTGCCGCGGTCAAAAAGAAAGAGGACACCTACCGCATGGCCGAAGCCAACAAAGCCTTCTCACATTTCCGATTCTAATTTATATCGATACTCACAACCACCACGGTTCATACTCCCTTACCATGTCACAGAAGGATTTAGGCTTTACTCGCAATATTGGAATCGCTGCCCATATTGATGCCGGTAAAACCACAACAACCGAGCGCGTTCTCTATTATACCGACAAGATCCACAAAATTGGGGAGGTCCATGACGGTGCCGCAACCATGGATTGGATGGCCCAGGAACAAGAACGTGGAATTACCATCACTTCGGCTGCTACCAAAACTTCATGGAAATGGCAGGAAAAGGAATATGCGGTCAACATTATCGATACCCCTGGTCACGTGGATTTTACGGTGGAGGTTAATCGTTCTCTCCGCATTTTGGATGGTTTGGTTTTTTTGTTCTCGGCGGTGGATGGCGTCGAACCTCAATCCGAAACCAATTGGCGCCTCGCCGACAATTATAAAGTTCCCCGCTTGGGATTTGTAAATAAAATGGATCGTCAGGGTTCCGATTTTTTCAAAGTTTGTCAGCAAGTCAAAGACATGCTCGGGTCCAATGCGGTACCCATTCAAATCCCTATCGGGGATGAAGAACATTTTAAAGGGGTCGTGGACTTGATCACTAATCAAGCGATTGTTTGGGACGAAGCCACCAAGGGTATGACTTTTCAAGTGATTGACATGCCTGCTGATTTGGTGGACGAGGCCCATAAATACCGTCAACAGCTTATTGAAGTCTGTGCTGAATACGACGACGCCTTGTTGGAGAAGTTTTTTGATAATCCGGATTCCATTACCCAGGAAGAAATTCGTTCTGCTCTTCGCAAAGCAGTATGCGACCAGAAGGTCGTGCCTATGCTCTGCGGCTCTGCCTTCAAAAACAAAGGGGTTCAGGCCGTTTTGGATGCGGTTTGTGCTTTCTTGCCTGCGCCGGTTGATCAGGAGGCTGTTACCGGAACCAACCCCAAAACAGATGCTGAAGAATCTCGCAAGCCCTCTGTGGATGCCCCCTTCTGCGCTCTTGCCTTCAAAGTTGCAACGGATCCTTTCGTCGGTCGTCTGGTATTCTTTCGCGTTTACAGCGGCCGTTTGGATGCAGGCTCCTATGTGATGAAAGTTCGCAACGAGCCCGATAAGGGTATCGTTATGGAAAAGGAGAGGATTTCTCGCCTTTTCCAAATGCATGCCAACGATCGCAAGGCCATTGAGTTCGTCGAAGCTGGGGATATATGTGCGGCGGTGGGTTTCAAGGATATCAAAACAGGGGATACCCTGTGCGCAGAGAACGCGCCGATTATTTTGGAAGCGATGCAGTTCCCTGACCCCGTTATTGGTTTGGCGATTGAACCCAAAACGCAAGCCGATTCTGACAAATTGGGTAACGCTCTCGCCAAATTGGCCGAGGAAGATCCCACCTTTAAGGTCAAGACCGATGAGGATACAGGCCAAACCATTATTTCGGGTATGGGAGAATTGCACCTCGAAATTATTGTGGACCGTTTGCGTCGTGAATTCAAAGTAGAATGCAACCAGGGTGCTCCTCAAGTCAATTACAAGGAGGCTATCACGACCCCCGTTACCCATCGCGAGGTTTATAAAAAGCAAACTGGTGGTCGCGGTAAGTTTGCCGACATTTTTGTAGAAATCATGCCCGGTGATCCAAAGAATGCCGGTTTGGAATTTGTGAATGAAATTGTTGGTGGTGCCGTTCCGAGAGAATTTATTCCTTCGGTTGAAAAGGGATTTGCTGCGGCCATGGCCAACGGTGTTTTGGCTGGATTCACCATGGATTCCCTGAAAGTCAGATTGTTTGACGGCAGCTTCCACGCAGTGGACTCGGATTCACTTTCTTTTGAAATTGCCGCTCGTACGGCATTTCGTGAAGCCTGCCGTAAAGCCAACCCCATTCTGTTGGAGCCTATCATGAAAGTAGAGGTCATTACCCCGGAGGACTATATGGGTGATGTTATTGGTGATCTTAACAAAAGAAGAGGCCAAATGCAGGGTATGGATTCACGCAACGGCGCTCAGGTTATCAAAGCCCAAGTTCCTTTGGCCGAGATGTTTGGTTATGTTACCGTCCTTAGAACCCTGACATCGGGCCGTGCGACATCCACTATGGAGTTTTCGCATTATACCGAAACTCCCAAGAATCTTTCCGAAGATGTTTTGGCCAAGTACAAGGCCATGAAAGCCGAAAAAGACTAAACTTCGTTATGAGCCATCGTATTCGCATCAAACTCAAGTCCTACGATCATAATCTGGTCGATAAATCGGCGGAGAAAATTGTCAAGACCGTCAAAATGACGGGTGCTGTGGTCAGCGGACCTATCCCGTTGCCTACCGAGAAGAAAATTTACACCGTGCTTAAATCTCCCCATGTTAACAAGAAAGCGCGTGAGCAGTTTCAATTGTGCTCCTATAAAAGGGTGATGGACATCCATAGTTCCTCCTCCAAAACCGTGGATGCTCTTATGAAACTGGAATTGCCCAGTGGTGTTGATGTTGAAATCAAAGTCTAACGTTATGTCAGGAATAATTGGTAAGAAAATTGGTATGACCTCGGTTTTTGCGGCCGATGGTGCAATGGTTCCTTGTACCGTATTGGAGGCCGGTCCTTGTGTGGTCACCCAAGTACGCGCCAAAGACAAGGATGGGTATGAGGCCATTCAGCTCTCTTACGGTGATCGTAAAGAGAAATCCTCCAATAAGCCTGCTATCGGACATTTCAAAAAGGCGGGCACTGGCCCCAAGGCTAA
>VHAW01000083.1 GCA_016872225.1 Sphingomonadales bacterium
CTCCGGTAGCCGAAGAGGCCGTCGAAAAAGTTGCCGCTACGGTAGCCGAAGAATCGGCCGCCCCCAAAGAGGCTGCTCCTACTGCTGAAGAAGCCGCATCTGCTACCGAAGAAGATGCTCCTGCTACTGAAGAATAGACATTCCAGAAATGGTGGTCTGATCAAATGATAAAGCCGCCTTCTGTGGATTGTTAATCAGCTGCCTTTGATTCCCTCAGGGTTTACCATCGCATGCTTCCTTCTGGTTCTACGATTATCGGTCGAATTGAAAAGACCCACGGCCTTCAAGGGATGCTCATAGCCCATTTGGATCCCAGTGTTCAGCCCAATCGGTTACCCCGTAACCCGGCACATTGTTGGGTTGAAATGGGAGGAAGATGGACTCCTTTTCGTTGTTTAGAATTTCAACTCCGAATTCCTAACGGCCTTTTAATCAAACTGGAAAACATTTATAACCCTGAACAGGGCCAACCCTTGCTCCATGGCGCCCTCGCCTTGGAGAATTTACAAGAGACCCCTCAAGTTGGCTATTCCACCAATGGAATTGACTGGGGTTTTGAGCCCGAAGCACTCCGAGAAGCTACCCTGATGGACTCGGTTCTCGGTCCTGTGGGTAAGATAGTTCGCTTGCATCATCGCCCTCCTCAAGATTTCCTGGAATTCATCGTGGGAACACAATCGGTTTACCTGCCGATGGTGCCCGAATTTGTGAAGAATTGGCATGCCGCAACCAAGCAATTAGATTGTCATCTGCCTGACGGCCTCTTGGACTTGTACCTGAATCCCCAAAGCGCGGCCCCTGAGGTCCAGCACCAAGAAAACCATGACAAGGATTGATATCATCGCCGCCGTCCCTGAGTTGTTGGGCAGCCTGACAAAGCATAGCATTTTGGGTAGGGCCCAACACAAAGGCCTGGCCCAAATCGTGGTGCACAACCTGCGTGATTACGCCACCGGTAAATACAAAGCCATTGACGATGCCCCGTACGGCGGTGGAGCAGGTATGGTCATGATGGTAGAGCCCATCGACCGATGCATTGAACACCTACGCTCGGAGAGGACCTACAGCCAAGTCATTTACATGAGTCCTGACGGAATTCCGCTGGACCAGTCCCTTTGCAATCGATTGGCCTTGGAAGAAAATCTCATCATCCTGTGCGGTCATTACAAAGGCATTGACGAAAGAGTGCGCGAGCATTTGTGCACCATGGAAATTTCGGTAGGTGATTATGTTCTCAGTGGCGGGGAACTGGCCGCTGCGGTTTTGTGCGATGCCGTGGTGAGGCTGCTGCCCGGCGTCCTGGGGGATGAGAGCAGCGCCTTAACCGACTCTTTTCAGGATGGACTGGTCGCTCCTCCCAACTATACCCGGCCCCCGGTTTACAAAGGATGGGTCGTTCCCGAAATCCTACGTTCCGGTCATGAAGCCAAGATTGGACAATGGCGGCACGAACAGGCCTTGGAACGAACCCGCCTTCGAAGACCCCATTTATTGGATTCAAGCCAAGGGAATAACCCAACGGAGGCGGATTTGCCCCCAAAATGAGGCTTTGAGCCTTGAAAACGAGGTCAAAGGTCTTGGAAAAGCCCACCAAAGCGTCTATATTTGCAACCCTTTGAAATTTGGTTTATTCTCGGCCCTGTAAAAGCAACGATATGAGCACTGCCCTAGATCCTATTTCCTTCGTAGAAAGCCAAAAGGCAACCCCAACACACCCGGGATTTCAATCCGGAGACACCGTCGCAGTGCATTACAAAATCCGTGAGGGCAACAAAGAAAGAACTCAGGTCTTTCAAGGGGTCGTCATTCAGCGTCGTAACCCAGGTTCCAACGAAACCTTCACTGTTCGTAAAATTTCCAACGGCATCGGCGTGGAAAGGGTATTCCCTACCTCATCACCGTTTATTGAGAAGGTTGATGTCGTATCCAAAGGGGTCGTTCGCAGAGCCCGCCTTTTCTATTTGCGCGAAGCCCGCGGAAAGAAAGCTAGAATCAGAACCCGTATCGGGTAATCCTTGGTCAGCGCTGCGCTAAGCAGTTTTGAAATTCTTGGAGCCAGGCGGTTTTGACCGTTTGTAAATCGGGCCACTTTTCAAAAGGCTCTCCCCTTTGTTGCAGTTCTCCGTGCAGAGAGCAAACCGATTTGTCGGTGATGCCGCACGGAACAATATGACGGAAATAGTCTAGATGAGTGCTCACATTGAGCGCCAAACCATGCATGGTCACCCAACGACTTGTTTTGACCCCCATAGCGCAAATTTTACGAGCTGAAGGAAGACCCGCATCAATCCAAACTCCGGTATAAGCTTTGTCTCTTTGGCCTTGCAGCCCCCACAACGCCAAGACCCGGATCACCGATTCTTCAAGAGTCCGCATATACCAATGAATATCAGCTTTGAGCATTTCGAGATCCAAAATGGGGTAAGCCACGAGCTGCCCAGGCCCGTGAAAAGTGATATCTCCCCCGCGGCTGCTTTGGTGAAATTCCGCACCGAGTTCGGCGAGTTCGGGATTCGATAACAAAAGATGATTTTGTTTGCCGCTTTTGCCCAGGGTGTAGACGGGTTCGTGTTCCACGGTCAATACATAACCCACTCCATCGCAAGGAAGTGGCCGACGATCGAGTTTGGCCTGCACCATCGGATCAAACCGCCAGTGTTGTTCCTGCAAAGCAGGCTCGTAGGCCATGCGACCTAAATCTACATGCTCAAACACCCGACAAGGGAAGATAAATTTCAAGCCATACCATGTCCTCTTTGCAGAGCATACGGTAGGAAGGCTCGGCCGCGGGTAACATAAGCGTTTCAATTCCGCGTACCACCGTTTGCCCCCCGGCATGGTCCAACACGGCCTTACCTTGGAGAACCATCAGAACGACCGGCGAATCCAGGCCATCATGATGACGCTCAAGACTGTCCCCGCGTTGAAGCGCCATACGGTTGCATTCAAAATAAAGTCCTCTGGCCAGCAGATGCCCGGGCAAGTCCTCCAAAGGTTGAGGCAAGGCACACTGGCCTGGTCCATCGCAACGCATAACCTGCAAAGCCTCGTTCAGATGCAATGCCCTTGGCTTACCTTGCTCGTCTAACCTCCCAAAATCATCAATCCGATAGGTAGTATCGCTGCTTTGTTGAATTTCGGCGATGAGCAGTCCCGCACCAATGGTATGCACCCTTCCGGCCGGGATATAAAACACATCGCCAGCCTGAACATCACAGCGATGAATCACCTCCATGAGACGACCTTCTCTTGTCCTTTGCTCCAAATCGCTGCCATCATAGCCTTCCACGAATCCGTTGTAGAGGCAAGCCCCAGGGTCGGCCTGCAGAACAACCCACATTTCAGTTTTGCCTAGGGCACCGGGAGCGACCATGCGGTTTGCTTGCTGATCGTTGGGATGGACTTGGAGCGACAAATCCTGGGCAGTGGATAACAATTTAAACAGCAAGGGGAACTGACTTCCGTGCACAGCCATCACCCGATGCCCCAACAAATCTGCTCCCCACCTTTCGATGAGATCTTGCAACGATTTACCCTGGAGGGGACCTTCGCAAACCACCGACACCTGTCCCAGTACCCCGGAAATTTCCCAGCTTTCACCCACCTTGGTTAGCCCCTCAATGTCTCGGCCCGGAAGTGTAGGGATATGGTCGCCTCCCCAGATTTTGGACAAGTACACCGGTCGAAAACGAAGCGGATGCAACATGCCCAAAAATACAACCCAAGCAAGGCAGGTTCGGGCAACCCTCCTGCAAGCTCGCTATACCTTTACCGAGTGAAAATTCTGGATTATCCCGTTCCTTTGGCCGCTCCGGCCTGGTTAGCCCTGGCTGTCGTCACCCTGAGTTCGTCCGTGGTTTCCCCGTTCTTTCCGAATTGGGGCAACGGCATGTTATGCCTGCTGCTCGGCTTGGTTTTGAGAAATGTATGGGTAACGCCCTGGCAAAAACCAGGGAATGCAGCGGTTCTACGATGGAACGAAAAAAACATGCTGGCATGGGCCACCATCCTCTTGGGGTTTGAATTGCAAACGCATTTTTTGGCGGGCATTCCCCTTGTCTACCTCCCTGCTTTGGTCTTATCGGTTTTGGGGGCTGTGTTGACAGGCGAATGGCTGGCTCGTCGCAGCACAGGCCCTTCTACTAAAGACAGGCTTACTTCAAATACCAGCCTCTCTTCGACTTACGGATCTCGATTCCCTGCGACCCAAGCCCGTCTGCTTGGTGCCGGCAACGCTATTTGCGGGAATAGCGCCATCGCGGCCGTTCATCCCCTCCTAAGCGCCAGCCCAGCCCAGATTGCCATATCGGTGACCTTGATCAATGCCTTAGGACTTTTAGGGACCTTGTTCCTGGGGCCGGGCACCTCCCTGATGGGCTTTGGTCCTACGGAACAAGCGGTGCTAATGGGCAGCCTGCTCCAATCGGTGGGCCATGTAAGCGCAGCGACCTCGGGCTTGGGAGAAGAGCCAGCCCTCTTGGCGATGAGTCTCAAAATGGGCCGCATCCTGCTCCTTATTCCTCTGTTGTTATGGTTTCATAGCCTCTCCCAAAGATCCAAGTTCTCCACAAGGAACACCATATTAAACATTCCAAACCTGCGCAGTCTGATTTATGAAGTCCCTTTTTACGTTTGGGGTTTTATGATTTGTGCTTTGGCCACCAATCTGCTTCCCATACCTGCTAATGTCTTGAGCATCATCAAAACTATCAACCAATGGATGTTATGGGTCGCCTTGGCCGCCATCGGTATGAACATTCATCTTCAAACTATCCTACGCCAGGGTCGCGAAGCGTTGTTCCCTGCCCTGGGCATGTTTCTCCTCCAAATCTTGTTGGTCGTCGGATGGCTGACCCTGTTAAAATAATCAGTTTCATTATCCCTTCCTACCCACAAGGATTGACTCCAAAATAGTAGGGTCCAATAGCGTGGTCGTATCCCCCATCTGTGCGGTATCACCGGAGGCAATTTTACGAAGAAAGCGACGCATGATTTTACCCGAACGAGTTTTGGGCAAGCCTTCCACCAACTGAATACGATCGGGTCGGGCAATCGCTCCAATTTCGCGGACCACGGTTTCGGAAAGCTCCCGGCACAATCGATCTTCGGTTTCTTGATCACTGTCCTTCAGGGCTGTACGCAAAATCACATACGCATAGATTCCCTGACCCTTGATAGAGTGGTCATACCCCACCACCGCCGATTCCACCACCATCGGATGCAGATTAAGAGCGTTCTCGATTTCTGCCGTTCCCAAGCGGTGTCCCGAAACATTGATCACATCGTCCACTCTACCAATAATGCGGTACATACCCTCGGCATCCCTTCGCGCCCCATCTCCGGTAAAATAATACCCAGGGAATGGCGAAAAATAGGTGTTACGACAACGCTCATGATCGCCCCAGGTCGAACGCAAAATCGATGGCCATGGAAAACGCATGGCCAGCAATCCCTCCTGTTCGGTCGGAGGATCGGTAGACACCAGTTCGCGACCGCTTGGATCCAACAAGACCGGCTGCACCCCGGGCAAAGGCAATCCGGCAAAGGTGGGTTTGAGGGCAGAAAGCCCGGCCAAGGCTCCGATCAAAATCCCTCCCGTTTCGGTTTGCCACCAGGTATCGGTCACCGGGCAGCGCTCTCCACCCACCACGCGATGGTACCAAAGCCAGGCCTCCTCGTTTATGGGCTCACCCACCGAACCCAGCACTTGAAGGGAGGACAAATCCACCGATTGTACCGGGGCATCCCCGTAGACCATCAGTGCCCGTATGGCCGTAGGCGCTGTATAAAAATGCGTTACACGGTGCCGTTGGCAAATTTTCCAAAAACGAGATGGATCCGGATGCGTCGGAATCCCTTCAAACATGACCACCGTGGCTCCTTGCAACAAAGGCCCATAGACTAAATAACTATGACCCGTAATCCAACCGATATCAGCCGTACACCAAAACACATCCCCTGGCCTGGTCCTAAAAACCTGCGCAAATGAATACGCCGTATACACCATATACCCTCCGGTGCTGTGCAGAACCCCTTTGGGTTTACCGGTTGAACCCGACGTGTACAGGATAAAGAGTGGGTCTTCGGCATTCATCCAGCGGGGCTCAGGTCTAGATAGCGTGGAGTGCCACAGGTCTTCCCAATCCAGGCATTCAGTATGGGCGAAGGAACACAAAGGCTCCTTGTGATGGGGTCGACCCTGCACCACCACTTTGCGCACCGGATTCTCTTGTTCGTTGTCGAGCAAAGAGAGAGCCTCCTCCACCACCGCCCGGCAAGGCAGAACTTTAGGGCCTCGTCGAATCTGTTCTGCGCATACCACATAAGCTGCCCCTGCGTCAGCAATCCGGTCCGCGAGACTTCGGGCCGAAAATCCCCCAAAGACCACCGAATGCACCGCACCCAAACGGGCACAGGCCAAGACAGTCCATAACAATTCCGGCACCATCGGCATATAAAGACAAACCCTATCCCCAGCTTGAACGCCCAAATCATTGAGTATCCCGGCAGTGCGAACCACTGCCTCTTTCAATTCCCAATAAGTCCAGCGGCGAGCTTCTTCGTTTTCTTCGTTAGGCTCCCAAATCAAGGCTATTCGATCCCCATGACTTAAAGCATGTCGATCCAAAGCATTATAACATAAATTTGTCTGCCCTCCCTCAAACCAGCGAACCTGAGGCTTTTCAAAATTCCATTCCAAGACTTTATCCCAAGGCCTGTGCCAATGAAAACCCGAGGCCACGCCCGCCCAGAAACCCTCCGGATCTTCTACGCTCCGACGGTATTGCAATCGGTAATCCTCCCCGTCAATAAGTAAATTTATCATTGATTTTCAACTATTTAGGTTTTAACCAAGGAATCATCTTATCTTTGCAACAAGATCCATTTACCAAAAATTATGCCTCCACCTAAGCCAAAGAGACTGGAAGGTGGGCGGATAACTCGGAGGAACTTAGTTGTGCAAAGCGGATAATACCTGCTCGCCACAACCAGCCGATTCATCCGGGTTAATTTTCGAGAATATTACGTCGACGCTCTTCCACCTCTTCAAATCGACGTTGGCGATGCCAATATAAACCGCCTACAGTACCCACCAAAAGAAAAGGCATGGCCAAGAGATATAAAATTCCTTTGTTGATACCTTGACCTACCGCCTGCTCGGAGTCTTTCCGGTTGGACTCCAACGAAGTCTTGCACATGGGGCACTGTGCATGAATAAAGGTGACCGACTGAGCGAAAAAAAGAAATGCGATAACGATAGGACATCGTAAGCGCTTGAAAGTAAAAAACGAGAAAAAACAATTGGTATTCATCTTAGAATGTATAGTATGGAGAAATCATCAGATACACCAGCACGCCCGTTGTCGTGACATACAACCAAATGGGCATAGACCAGCGAGTCAATCGGCGATGGGTCGCGATTTGAGCACTGAGCGCATAATAGAAGGAGAGCAATACCATGGGTAGGACGATAGCTGCCAACACAATATGCGATATAAGGATGACCAAGTACAGCGGTCTCAGGGGATTGGAATCAGGGAATCTGGTCTCGATGCCGAAAGAGTGAAAAAACACATAAGACAACAAGAACAGGGACGACAATACAAAAGCTGTAAGGTTTAATTTTTTATGAATGTCCATGCGACGGACTCGGATCATACGCCAGCTCCAAATTAGAAGAACAGTACAGGTCGCATTCAGCAAGGCGTTAAGACGTGGCAACCAAGCCACAAAAGACGGGATTTTCTCCCGCTGAGGCAACGAATTCAACAAGATCACTAAGCCCAGAACCAACAGGGACAA
>VHAW01000084.1 GCA_016872225.1 Sphingomonadales bacterium
ATGGTGCCCCAGGTGCTACCGGTGCTGATGGTGCCCCAGGTGCTACCGGTGCTACCGGTGCTGATGGTGCCCCAGGTGCCCCAGGTGCTACCGGTGCTACCGGTAATGACGGCGCTCAAGGTCTTACCGGTCCTACCGGTCCTGCCGGAACTAATGGTACTAATGGTGCCACAGGTGCTACAGGTGCCACGGGTCCTGCTGGTATAACCGTTCCAAGTGGTACATCCAATGGCCTGGTCTCTGTGTATGCATGCGATGGTGTATTGCAGTTGAGCCCGTGTAACGCAACCATTACCACTACTACAGTTTCTAATGTAACAGCAAGTAGCGGAGAGTCTGGTGGAAACGTTAGCAATGACGGCGGTGCCTCGGTTACGGCTCGCGGTGTTGCTTATGCTACAAGTCAGAACCCAACGACCTCAAATAGCACGACGAGCAACGGCACGGGTACGGGTTCGTTCACAAGCACGCTGACTGGGCTCACGGCATCGACAACGTATTACGTTCGGGCCTATGCCACGAACTCTGCGGGCACGGCCTATGGCAATGAGGTGAGCTTTACGACGTTATCAGAATAGAATATAAAGGTCAATGTTTTGTTTCAAACAAATACCCTTGGATATTATACAGTTTCAGTAAATCCTTCGGCAGTTAGCGCCCCAACAAGGATTTGGATTAAAAGAGGTTATTAACCTATAACTTTTTACAAAAAGCCAATGCTAAAAATGCATTGGCTTTTTAGTTTTTTAAGGCTTTTTGAATAATTGTGAGTGCGGCATCCACCTCATTTTCTTTGATGACCAAGGGGGGAGCTAGGCGAACGATATGGCCGTGAGTTGGTTTGGCGAGCACGCCAAGACTCATCAATTTTACACAGAAATTCCATGCCAAATCCGGTTGGTTTTCATCGAAAACCAAGGCATGCAGCAGTCCTTTGCCGCGGGTAAGTTGGAGGATGGGGTAAGTATCCACCAAATCTTGCAGACCTGCTTGAAGAAAGCTTCCCATGCTTGCAGCGTTTTGGGTAAGGTTCTCGTCCAAAATAATTTGGATGGCTTCGCTGGCCACTGCACAGGCGAGGGGATTTCCTCCAAAGGTAGATCCGTGTTGGCCGGGCCTTATGGTAAGCATGATTTCATCCGAGCACAAAACAGCCGAAACAGGTAGCATGCCACCGCCCAAGGCTTTGGCCAATACCAGGATATCGGGTTTGACTTGTTCGTGATCACAAGCAAGGAGAGCACCTGTTCTCCCAAGACCGGTTTGAATTTCATCCGCAATCATCAAAACGCGGTACTTGGTGCAAAGCGCTCTAACGGATGCCAGGTAGCCCTGATCCGGGACAACGACCCCGGCTTCCCCTTGGATGGGCTCCAACATAAAGGCTGCTACATTCGGATCCTGAAAAGTCAATTCAAGGGCTGCGAGATCGTTGTAGGGTACTTTGATAAAGCCTGGAAGCAAAGGGCCAAAACCGCCGTAGGAGTCAGGGTCCGAGCTTGCCGAGATGGCCCCGATTGACCTCCCCCAGAAATTCCCTTCCGGAAAAACAACCAGCGCACGATCTGGGGCGACGCCCTTGACCTCGTAGGCCCAACGCCTGGCCAATTTGACCGAGGATTCGGCGGCTTCGACCCCGGTGTTCATGGGAAGGAGACGGTCAAACCCGAAAGTTTGGCACATGAATTCGCAATATTTCCCTAATTGATCATTATGGAAAGCTCTAGATGTTAATGTTAAATGTGACGATTGTTCATGCAAAACTTTAAGTAAGCGGGGATGACAATGCCCCTGATTGACGGCGGAGTAGGCTGACAAAAAGTCCAGGTATTCTTTACCATCCGTATCCCAAACCCGGCAACCCGAACCCTTATGGAGAACCACAGGAAGGGGATGGTAATTTTGAGCTCCGTAGGTATGTTCCAATTCTAAAGCGGAAATCAGGGGGGATTCGATATTCATGAGAGCAGCCTTAAAAGGTGAAATATTGGCTAAGGGTGAGCAATGGGGGTGAATAGAGGCCTTCTTGGAGTATATTTGCATTTCCCAAAAATTAGGAAGTGCAATGATTCTCAAATTTAGCACCAACCTTTACGGGATTTTGGATTAAACTCGAAACATTCTCTCCCTTTTGTCCCCAAACAAGATCGTAATTTTCCTTTAATACAGAATCCATGTCCAAGGTTTGTGATTTAACCGGCAAGCGCGCCATCAAAGGAAACCACGTTTCCCATTCGAATGTCAAGACCAAGCGTCGCTTTAATCCCAATTTGCAATTGAAGAAATTCTATATCCCTGAAAGCGGGGAGTGGATTACTCTGAAGGTTTCGACCTCGGCCATTCGTACCATCGCCAAAAATGGGATGGGCAAGGTCGTTCACGACTTTCTGATCAAAGGCAAAGTTTGATTCAGCGATTTTAATACCCCAAACCATGGCCAAAAAAGGTAATCGCATTCAGGTCATTCTCGAGTGCACGGAACACAAAACGAGCGGCATGCCCGGTATGTCCCGCTACATCACGACCAAGAACAAAAAGAATACACCAGATCGCATCGAGCTTAAGAAATACAATCCTGTGCTCAAGAAGGTCACCGTTCATAAAGAAATCAAATAATTAAATTACTGAACCATGGCCAAAAAAGTTGTGGCAAGCCTCAAAAGGGAAGCCAGTGAACAAGAGAAAATTGTCAAGGTGATTCGTGCCAAGCGTTCCGAGAAAACAGGCGCTTATACCTTTAGGGAAGAGTATGTTACAGCCAATAAGGTCAAGGATTTTTTCTCCAAGTAATTTTTTGAAAAGTTCAAGGAAAGGCTTTCCAAAACGGAAGGCCTTTTTTGTTAGGTATGGGATTTTTTGATTTTCTAAAAGGCCGTAAAGAAAAGGAGGCCCTGGTCAAAGGCTTGGAGAGAACCAAGGAAGGTTTCTTTTCCAGGATTTTTGGACTGTTCAGCGGCAGGACAAGGATTGACGATGATTTGCTGGAGGAATTGGAGGAAATTCTCTTGTCAGCGGATGTAGGGGTGAACACCACGGTCAAAATCATGAACAGGCTGCATCAGGAAATAGAGTGGCGCAAAGACATGAAGCCGGAGGATTTGCAAGGGCTGCTTAAGGCGCATATTCTGGAGCTGTTGGGGCAAGCGGAAAGACTCGAAGATGAAAAGCAGGGTCGGCCTCATGTGATTTTGGTGGTAGGGGTTAACGGGGTGGGTAAAACGACCAGCATTGGTAAATTGGCTTGGCGCTTCAAGCAGGCCGGAAAGCAAGTGGTGTTGGGTGCCGCGGATACTTTCCGGGCAGCGGCTGTGGAGCAATTGTTGTTATGGGGGGAGCGTGCCGGCGTAAGGGTGGTGCATCAGCAAAGTGGTTCGGATCCTGCTTCGGTGGCGTTCGATACACTCAAGTCGGCGATGGCCTCTTCTGCCGATGTTGTACTTATTGATACGGCGGGACGATTGCATAACAAAGGTCATTTGATGGCGGAATTATCCAAGGTACGCTCGGTCTTGAATAAGGGCATGGAAGGAGCGCCCCATGATGTGTGGCTGGTCCTGGATGCCTCGACCGGGCAAAATGCCGTGGAGCAGGCCCGGCAATTTACCGCGGCTACTCAAGTGACCGGTCTGATTCTCACGAAATTAGACGGTACGGCCAAAGGAGGCGTGGCTATTGGAATTTGTGCTGAATTTGGTCTTCCGATTTACTTTGTGGGTGTAGGTGAGGGGATGGAGCAATTGCAGGTCTTTGACAAGGAAGCGTTTGTAGACGGATTATTCGAGCAAATTTCTTAAGCTGTTCATGGAGCTGAACGATTCAAGGCTTGAAAGATATGGATAACCATAAATAAACCCGTGTAGACATGAAAACCAAAGGTTTGCGCAAAGGGCTCTCTCCGGTTCGATTAGTTACCTTGGGCTGTTCCAAAAACACCGTAGACTCGGAGCGATTGGCTACACAATTGCATGCTAGTGATTTCGAAATGATCGCGGAAAATTCACTGAATTCAGATCCAAAGCAAATTGTGATCATTAACACCTGCGGGTTCATCGAAAATGCCAAACAGGAATCCATAGAAACTATTCTGCAATATGCCGATGCACGACAGGAGGGCAAAATCGGTAAACTGCTTGTGATGGGATGCCTTTCGCATAGATACCGTTTGGATCTTGAAAAGGAAATTCCGCAGGTGGATGCTTGGTATGGGACGATGGAACTGCGTTCCATTTTGCGGGGTCTGGGTGCGGATTATCGAAAAGAATTGTTAGGGGAACGCCGAATAAGTACGCCTTCCCATACGGCTTTTCTTAAAATTTCCGAAGGCTGTGATCGTCCTTGTTCCTTCTGCGCTATCCCGTTGATGCGGGGGAAGCACCGCTCCTTCTCGGTTCAAGCCTTGTTGGAAGAGGCTGTTCATTTGGTTCAGGGCGGAGTTAAAGAATTGGTTCTTATCGCTCAGGATTTAACATACTATGGGTTGGATCAAACCGGGCAAAGGGAATTGGCCCATTTGTTGGATAGGCTCTCGGCGGAATCCGGTGCGGAGTGGATTCGGTTACAATATGCATATCCCGGGCAATTTCCCATGGAGATTTTGCCGTTGATCAGGGATCGTGAAAACTTATGTTTGTATTTGGATATGCCTCTTCAACATGCGTCGGACGGTGTGTTAAAAAGGATGCGCAGGGGTATTTCAGCTAGACAGACCCGTAAGCTTTTGGAGGACATTCGCAAGATGGTACCCGGAATACACCTGAGGACCACGATGATGGTAGGTTTCCCGGGAGAAACCGATGCAGAATTTCAAGAATTGCAGGACTTTGTGAGTAGAATGCGTTTGGAGCGGATGGGTGTATTCACCTATTCGCACGAGGAAAACACCTCCGCCTACCTTTTGGAGGATGACATCCCTGAAGAACTTAAGCAAGAGCGTGCCGATTGCTTAATGGCCTTGCAGCAAGAAATTTCTTGGGATCTTAACAGCCGCAAAGTGGGACAATCCATGAAGGTTCTCTTGGATCGGGAAGAATCCAAACATTGGGTGGGTCGCAGTGAATTTGATTCCCCGGAGGTTGATAACGAGGTGCTTATCCCTATGGATGAGTACACTCGTTCCTGGTCGGTGGGCTCGATGGTTCAGGTAGAAATCCTTCGAGCCGAAGAATTTGATTTGGTGGGCAAGCCCAGCTCGGTTTAGTCTATCTTAGATCTGCTTTAGTTTATTGATGGCCACCCTTGTTCATAGCCTTTCTTTTTCCCAAGGCTCTTGGGTTTCCGATTCCCTGCGTCGATGGTGGTCGTCTGCGGAATTCAATCCATTGGCCAATTCGTCAACGATCGTGGTGGAGCAGCTTCGAACGGCAGCCACCGAACGATCCCTTACGTTCATGAACGAACAGCGTCACCGTTTGGTTGATGTTCTGCGCAGGCAATACAAGGACTCCGGTTTGGAGATGTCTGAATCGGTATTCAATTTGCTTGCATCTCCTCGAACCATGGTGGTCACCACGGCTCATCAGCCCAATTGGTTAGGTGGTCCGGCTTATTGGTTGCATAAATTGTTATCAACAATGGCATTAGCCGATAAACTTACCGAGATTCTGCCTGAATTTCAGTGGATTCCGTTATATTGGATGGGCTCCGAAGATCATGATTTGGCAGAATTAGGGCATTGCGTGATCAACGGAAATCGCGTCGAATGGGAAGGTGAACGGGGTTCCAATGCCTTTGGGCGTTTGGTGATACCCTCCTCCATACAGCTGGACTTTTTTGCAACTTTGGAAAATGCGCCGTATTTCGCAGAGGTTCATGCCTTGTTGCGAGAATCCTATCAACAAGGTTATACCGTAGCTCAAGCGACTCGGAGGTTGGCGCATGGTTTGTTGGGTGAAGGGGGATGGCTGAAGTATGGGGGAAAGGATCAATTCCATGAGCTGAATGGATCAAAAGGTTCATGGAGGGAGGGGTACTCTGGTTCATCATTGGTGGTTTTGGACGGGGATGATGCGGACCTCAAAGGGGCTTTTGCACCGGTGATGTTGGATCAATTTGATTCACCCGGTAAGGTAGCTGCTATGGTGGCCCAACGACGACAGGAATTGAGGTCAGATTTTGGGATTGAAGTGGATCTGCACATCCGCGACTGGCCGTTTTTTGTATTGGATGGGAACGAGCGTCTTAAACCCGAGGGAAGGTTCAGTGCCAATGATTTGCATGGACTGCCTGCGGAAAAGCTAAGCCCCGGTGTGGCCCTTAGGCCTTTGTTTCAGGAGTTTACACTGCCCAATGTGGCTTTTGTGGGCGGGGGTGCAGAGCAATTGTATTGGGCTGCCCTAAAGCCCTTGTTTTCGCATTATGGGATTCCATTTCCCCTCACCATGTTGAGACCGTCCTTGGGTTGGTTGACTCCGGAAATTTCCAAACAATGGTTAGCGATAGGCTGGGTATGGGATGATTTAGGTAAAAGTGCCGATGAGTTAGAATCTAAATTTTGGTCTACGATATACCAAAAAAACCGTTCAATTTCTCCGTTTTGGGAAGAAGGGGATTTTTCAGCATGGGCTGAAACCAAGGTCGAGACGGTTATCGGGTCCTTGCGTGGACTGCTCCTCGAAGTTGATTCCGGGATGCAAGGCGCTTTGGGGGCCTCCAAACACAAGATGATGCAGGACTTGGAGCGGTTGGAACAACTTTACCGCAAGGCCCTTCGTCGCAAGTTCAAGGCGGAACATGAATTGGCCCAAAATATTATCCATCACTTTATGCCATCGGGTGTGCCGATGGAGCGTGTCGAAGGGATGTGGTCGTCCCTTGCCTACGGGGGACCTGCGATATTGAAAGTGTACTTGGAGTGCTTGAGTCCGATGGATGTCGAGGATAGGTCTAAGGCTCCTTGGATGAGATTTATTGACCTGAGGGTTTAAGGTTTACCTCAACGTGGACCGCCGCTTCTTTGGCGATTTTGTCACGGACCAATGCTGGTATTTTAATGCCATAATCAGCCACAGTTACCATCATGTCCGTCATCATTCGAATTTGACCTCCACTGACTTCCATGGTTCCGGGTTCCACGACGTCTTTGGTCGTGCCGTGGATTTCGAGTTTGCCGGTAAATCGAATTTTTTGCGATCCAGACTTTTGCATCATGGTTGAATCCCAGTTGGAAACCTGTCCTTTGAAAATCGCAAAGGGAAATTGATGCGATTCCAAATAATTTTCGTTGAAATGCTCTTGCATCAAGGCTTTTCGAAAAAGAAAAGAATTCACAGGAATTCGAACTTGGACTTGGCCTGTAGCCCCGTCCAGGACGGCAGTGACGGTATTGGTCTTGGCCTGTACATCATCTTTAATCACCCCATCAGCAACGAAATGGGCTGAACCTGTTCGGGTCATGTACTTGCCTGAGGCCTGTCCGAAAATGGCTGAAGAGGAGACTGTGGTCATTACTAAGCCCCATAAAAAGATGGAGAATGGATGAGCGTTGATAAAAAATGGTCGACGAAGATTAAATCTGGAATTCATAAGGGATGAATAAATAGAAAGAAACAATTCTTTGAACGGAGAAAGTTGTCATTAACGTATGGAGAGCAATGAAAAATTTATGGAAAGATTTATTTCGAAACAGC
>VHAW01000085.1 GCA_016872225.1 Sphingomonadales bacterium
AACGCCGCCCGTATAGAATACGATAGCGGATATGTTACGGTGACCGTTAATAATGTGATTTGGCTTAATCGCGTCTATGCCCCCGCAAATTTTATGGGATACCTTGGGTTTACCTCAGGAACTGGCGCGCAGAACGATCGGCATTCGATTCGCAATGTGACCATTTATACCGATGGGTCTGCCCTGCAAGGGTTTAACTCCGAAGACAGTCTAAGCTTGAACCCAGTCATGTACTGGAATTGTTACACCGATTCCCTGTGGATCAAAACGAGGGGGAAATTTTTATGTTCCAGTATAGACTCTTTGGGTAGTGAATTCCGACTCTACGATCCAAACAATACTTTAGTGCCCATTTCCAAGGTAGAAACACCTTGTGTCATGGGCAGGAGCGATTCTATTTTGTTACGACTCGGGCAAGTAATCATTCGTAACGGAGATTATCATCTCGTGGTCCGCTTAGGTCTAGATCAAAATCCTATCCTCGGAGACTGCTTCTCCAGTATTGACGAATTTGATAGTCTGATTATCCGAATTAATAATTGTTACGAATACAATTTTCCAGTACATGTACGTAATGTGTCAGTACATCCTGACAATAGCCTTGTTACCGTCACTTGGCACAAACCCTTGAACCTAAGGTCAGATTTCTTCAAGGCCTACCGGCTTCAACGGAATGAGGAAGTTTTTGGTAACCAATGGTTTGATATAGGTTACTTCACTGGCATAGATGATACGGTCCATACCGTGGTTGTTCCTAACCCGGTGAGAGAAGCACGGGATTTCCGGATCATCCTCCAAATCCGAATGAATCCCGATGCTCCACCGGGAGATTCGGTTGCCAATATCCTCCTTCGTTCCGTAGGGGATACCCTGCTAAATGATACGGTCTTGGAAGCCACAATTTCCTGGCTGAATTATACCAAAGCATGGCCCAATCCGGTTTACCAATTGTGGCTTAGCAAGTCTCTTCTTAACGATCCCGACTCCCTCAGTCTGGGGCAAACCACCGACACCCTTTTCAGAATCTCCAAACCATGGCAACAAGGCCAATATAGGATATGGATACAGAGCACGAATCCTGTAGATGGCCGATATGCCCGAAGCAATTACCTTGATTTTGAGGTCAGGGAACTTGACCTAGAAGTTTTTAACGTAATGACGACCAACGGGGACGGCATTAACGAGACCTTTACCGTCAAGTATATCCATCGTTTTCCAGAAGCCAGGGTTCAATTGTTCAATCGTTGGGGACAGATGATTCTCAATCAGTCACCTTATTTGAACGATTTCGACGGGAATAGGCTGGAGGCAGGGACCTACTACTACCTGATCGAAAGAGCTGGACGCCCCCCCTTAAGCGGTGCCTTCAGATTGAATAAATAGAGCCTATAGGTATCGTCAAAACCCAATTATGAGAATCCATGGGTGCAAGATTAACCCCCGTACCGGTGTAATTTTAGACCTTAATTTTTTGCAATGCAATATCCTCACCCTAGGTTGATTCGGCTTTGCTTAGCCTTTCTGGCAGGAAACCTGTTCCATCCCGGAGCAGCAACAGCCCATGCCCCATCGGCAGTATCCAAACAATCTGAGCAGCATACCACACAAGCCAACCTCTTGGTAGACCATTCGCAGGACAAATTCGAAATAAGATTACCAGCACCAACACCCTACGAAGCTAATCTGCAAGGACAACTCCGGGAGCGGAAAGCCTGGGCAGCCTTCCATGCCCGTTATCCGGAATGGAACATTCTTTTCGATCAACATACAGGCCAACCTCATCGCATTTTTGGACCTGCAATTCCTTTATCCAATAACAATGCTTGCTTGGATTTTGTCCTTAAGGAGTGCAAGGATTTTGGGATTCCTTTGGACGAATTGCGCGAAGGCAGCTCCTACGTCTCCCGCAAATACCGCTACCAATGGTTTGACCAATGGCATCAAGGCCTTCAAGTCATTGGCGGGCGTTTAGGCTTCAAAATAACCTTAGATGGTGCCCTCGTATGGATGGCCTCTGAGCTGCATCCCCGCATTCAACTCACCACAGGTTCTACCATTCGTCGTGAGGAAGCAACGCGCATTGCCTCGGACGGAATTGCCGGTATTCAATCCGTATCGGTAGACCCTGCCTTGCGGATATTGCCTATATCGGGTACCGAGGTTTTGACTATCTCCTATCATTTAGTCTACACCATCAATGCTGAAGGTCAAGATGATCAAGGTCTTCCTTTCCGATACGAGTGTCTGGTAGATGCCCTGACCGGACAGCTATGGCAACGCGAAAACAAGGTGGTGGAATTTGCCCATCATCCTCCGCAGTCCAACGGCAACCTGACCATGGTGGGCAGAGTTTATCCCAAGCACCCCTTTGCCCCCTTGGATTCTGCCATGCCATTGCCCCATTTGAAATTTACGATGGGGGGTAATACTTATTACACTTCTGCTACCGGGTCCTACGATATGGGTTTGCCCGGCCTTCCAGCCACAGGCATCTTCCCCCTCGAGGGCCGCTTCTCCAAAGTTGTTCAAGGCAACAACGGAACCACCACGCCTACCTTCAGTCTGCTCATCGATTCTCTACGAGATACCGTTCAATACTACGGTCGTGGTACCTCTACTTCCCTTTGGAACAAGGTTCCGCATCTAAGCGCCTACTACCACGCCACGAAGGTGCACGATTACATGAAGAGTTTTCTTCCCACCTTCACCGCATTGGATATCCCCTTAACCACCAAAGTCGAACGTACCGATGGTAATTGCAACGCCTTTTTCAACGGCAACAGCATCAATTTTTATACCCAAGCCGGTGGGTGCAATACCCTCGCCATTGTGGCCGATGTCGTTTACCACGAATACGGGCATGCTATTACCAACTACTTCTACAATGCGCTCGGCACCCCGTTTCGTAACGGTGCGGTAGGCGAAGGATATTCCGATGTTTACGCCATCACCTTGACCGATACCCCGGTCCTTGGTGTTGGATTTAACCTGAACAGTCCCAACGTAATTGTTCGCCGCTATGATATCAACCCCAAAATTTATCCGCAGAATCTGGTGGGTCAAGTCCATGCCGATGGAGAAATTATATGCGGAGCATGGTGGAGAACCGCTCGTAACATGAACAGCAACAGCGGTATGATGGAGATTTTCAGCGAATCCCTGTACGGTCTCGCCAACGGTCCCAACGGGAGCGAAGGAGTGGTATACCCCGACATCCTGATTGATGCGCTGCAAGCCGATGATACCGACAACAACTTAGCCAACGGAACACCTAACCTTACCTCCATCGTCAACGCATTTGCATTTCATGGCATTCGGATGTTGGCCAATGTTCAGTTCAGCTACCCTCCACTTTCTGATGTTCAAACGCAGACTCCTGTTCCCTTTAATGTAACACTAAATATTACACCCCCTTTTAACACCTTGATTAGCGGGGCAAGACTTATTTATCGTCTCAACAACAACCCCCTAACATCCTGCGACACCATCGTTTTAACCGCTGGTGCAGGGAACAGCTACAGCGGAATTATCCCGGCTCAGCCCCGTGGAACCATCGTAAGATACTTTGTTGGTCTTCAGGATCTTACCGGAGCATCTGGCGGTGCCTATCCTCGCTATGCGGATCTAAGCTCCAATCCGGGGCTGTGGTTCAATTACCTGGTTGGATTCCGAAATACCTACAGTTTGGATATTGAAAACCCAGCCCAGGATTCATCCTGGTTGATCGGTTGGCCCACAGATAATGCCGTAACCGGTATTTGGGAAATCGGTACACCCATTCCGTCTTATGTTACACCGGGTATTATCTCTACCATCGTTCAAACTGGAAGCAACGCAACACCAGGCGGTATCCGTTGTGCCTATACCGGAAATGCTTTTTCGCCAAGTGACGACCCGGATACCGAAGACGTGGATAGTGGCCGGACGACCCTACGCACCCTGCCTATGGACATGACAGGCATGGCCGATCCCGTCTTAGCATATCATCGTTGGTATACCAACGATATGGGCGACAACCCTAACACAGATTTTCTAGAAGTGTACATCAACAACGGCTCCACCACTTGGAAACTCATCGAAAGAACCAACCACAGCGACCGGCAATGGCGAAGGAATGTATTCAGGGTTGCGGATTACGTTACCCCCAATGCTACGGTGCAATTACGATTTATCGCAAACGACCAAGCCCCGGCCAGCATCGTAGAAGCAGCAATTGATCAGATTCAGCACTTTGACCTGCTGTGGGGCGCAGGGATTCGCCAACTCCAACTTGCAGCGTGGAGCCTACGCCCAAATCCATTCGACGAGAAGGTTGCATTGAATTTTGATAGCCCTCGGGATCAATTGGTTTCCATTATTTTGAGCAATCCAGGAGGAGTCCCGGTTTGGTCAAGGATTATCAAAATCAATGAAGGCTCAAACCACCTCGAATTGGAAATTCCCGGGCTTGCTCCAGGGATGTACTTGGCTCGATTGGAGGGGGAACAATTCCAGTCTCGTGTGCTCAAAATGGTTCGAAAGTAAGTAGGTTATCTTTGCCCTATGAAGGTATCCTATCGCTGGCTGTGTCGATATTTTGATTTGGAACCGGATGCGCCATCTTGGCCAAGTCCTGAAATCGTCAAAACAACTCTGACCGCCATAGGGTTGGAAGTGGAAGAGGTCCTAAAGATTGGTCGAAGTACCCAAGAATTGGCAGGTCTGCTAATAGGCCACGTGATCCAATGCGATCCCCATCCCAACGCTAATCGTCTGAAATTAACATTGGTTGACATTGGATTGGAAGAGCCCTTGCGCATCGTCTGTGGCGCACCGAATGTGGCCCAGGGAATGAACGTGGTGGTTGCACCCGTGGGAACCACCTTGCATCCTTTCAAAGGTCCTGAAATGCTTATCCGCTCGGCCAAAATCCGTGGAGAATCCAGCCAAGGCATGTTATGCGCGCAGGATGAAATCGGGTTGAACGCTTACCATGACGGGCTTATGGTTTTGCCGGGAGAGCTGACCCCGGGGACTCCATTCACAGACTATTTCGTGGAGCAGTCCGATACCGTTTTCACCTTGGGGATTACCCCGAACCGCATGGATGCCTTGTCACATTACGGGGTCGCAAGGGATTTGGGCGCAGCTTTAAGCATTCCCCTTATTCCACTCCAACACCTTTGCCGAGAAGATTCGGTCTTCGATACAGAAGGTAATCCGTTGGCGAAGGTCAAGGATGCCTTGACGATCGGTTCAACCTCCTCCCGAACAGCGCATCCCCCCATGGCCTTGCGTGTAGAGTCAGGGGAAGACTGTCCCCGTCTTGCAGGACTCGCCATTGAAGGGGTTACTGTTGGGCCATCGCCGGATTGGTTACTTAAAGCCCTCCGCTCTATTGGTCAGAAACCCATCAACAACATTGTTGATGTGACCAATTACATTCAATTTGAACTTGGTCAACCTTTGCATGCCTACGATCGAGCCTATCTCGAAGGAAATCTCCTGGGAGTTCGCCAGGCCAATACCGGTGAAAAGCTCACCCTCTTGGATCAAAAGGAATACACCTTAACCCAGGCCAACCTGGTGATCGAAGATGGACAGAAGACTGTAGGCTTGGCAGGAATTATGGGCGGTGCCGGAGACTCTATCCATCCGAAAACGACTTCCATTTACCTAGAATGTGCTTGTTTCGATCCAATCCGAATTCGATGCAGTGCACGTTCAATAGGATTACGCAGCGAGGCATCCTATCGCTTTGAGCGAGGTACCGACCCTGCCTTGGTGCCCCTTGCCCTAGAACGTGCAGCAAGCCTTATTCTCGCAACCGCAGGCGGGAATATCCCCTATCCCATTCATTACCTTGAATCTGTAACACTAGAAACTACTGCTCTAACCTTCAAACAATCGACATTGCAAAGAATTGCAGGGTGTTTTATACCAACCGAGGAAACAGAGAGAATTTTGAAAGCTCTTGATTTTAAGATAATTCGAAAATCTAAAAACCCCGACTCGGAAGGTGAAGATTATTGGGAAATACAGCCTCCGTTTTACCGTAGGGATGTTCGTCGAAATGCCGATGTAGCCGAAGAGATTATGCGAATTTGGGGTTATGACCGAATTCCAATTCCCACCGCTCATCGATACCGCAACGACTTTCCTCATGAATCCAACATACCCATTTGGCAGGAAAGAATTTCAGATTGGCTGAGCGCAAGAGGATTCAGTGAATTCATGGGATTATCCTTTGTTTCGCAGGAGGAGTTTCAAGCCATCGAGCCGGACTTGAACCGAGCTGTACGTGTTCTCGGACCCGTTAATGAGGAGATACCTTTGCTTCGCCCCTCGTTGATCCTTAGCGGTCTTCGTCATATCTCCCATAACCTGAATCGCCGACAAAATAATATTCTGTGTTATGAATTTGGGCGCACCTACCTCCGCGAAGAAGGCAAAACCAATTTTGAGGAGAAGGAGTCCCTCTGCGTCATGGTCACCGGATTGCAAAATTCCGAATCATGGTACCGCAGCGAACAATCTGTTGACTTGCCCTACCTCAAAGGACATGTCGCGGACTTGCTCCATTTCTGCACCTCCTTTGCCAACAATGGACAGCCCTTAAATCGCCCAGAAACAGACCCGGCTACTAAAACGACGCTGCATAGCTCCATGGAACTTGCTCAGGTCGATGGTGAATTATTGCAGTTGTTTGACATCAATCAACCCGTATTCTTTGCAGTTTTACCATGGACCGAGTGGATTCCAAACACGCAAGCGCCGGTTCCCGCTTTCCGTGATGTCCCCAAATTCCCCGCCATGCGCAGGGACCTCGCTTTGGTGCTACCAATCTCCACACCGTACAAGAGTTTGGAGCAATTGGCGCTCGATGAGGGAGGTCCGTTCTTGGAATCTTTGCAGCTTTTTGATGTTTACAGGGGCAAGGGGCTTCCGGAAGGGCATATTTCCTACGCGATTGGGCTGACCTTCCGTCATCCCGAACAAACCCTTACAGACTCTCAAATTGAGGAAACAATTCAGGCAATGCTTGTTACCTTTGAGAAATCTTTAGGGGCCAGATTGCGTCGTTAGGATGAACAACCGGGAACTACTGGACAAAATGGACGGCCTGCTCAGGCAGGCGGATTTTGCGGAGAATCGCATCACTGCGATTCTTGCCGAAAACCAAGACCTTTATGCCAGAAACAAGCGCCTGGAGCTCAACCTCCGCACCCAAAAGAAGGAACTCGATGCGCTCAAGGAAGAATTTCGTACCCTTCAGTTGCAAAGGGCCCTCAGTGGTCATTCCGACGCTCGCCATCAGGCCAAACTAAAGATCAACCAATTTATTAGAGATATTGATCAATGCCTCGCCCAGTTGCAGGAATAATCAGTC
>VHAW01000086.1 GCA_016872225.1 Sphingomonadales bacterium
CCGGCCAGCTGATGCAAATCCGCAAGGTTTCCTTTACCTGCAATGGAAACCGGGTGGATTCCATCACGGTGGAATCCGCAATTGAATTTCTGGTCAATGGAGACCATCATTTGGTGATCCGAAGGGGTTTGGATAACAATACGCTGTTAGGAGACTGTGGGTCAGGAACCCAGGAATTTGATACCATTATTGTTAGATTAGAGAATTGCTACGAATACAATATACCAGTGCGCATGCGCAATGTGGATGTTCAGTCCAATAATAGGGATATCGTTCTCACGTGGTCAACCCCTGAGAATTTTGACACGACTTTTTTTAAACGATATATTCTTTACAAGAATGACAGCCTGAATTCATCCCGATGGTTCCGATTCGCCTCCGTTGTCAACCTTAACGATACCGTTCTGACTACCACAATTCAAGATCCTGCCGGGTCACCCCGTGATTTTTTGGCTGTTTTGGAAATGAAATACTATGGACAGACTGATTTTGGGGACTCGGTAAACAATATTTTTCTCCAGCCCGGTGATACCACCCTGAACAACGGGAATAGAGGTCTGGGGCTTATACGATGGACGGCCTACAAAGGCTGGTCTAACCCCAAGTACAATGTGTTTGTGACCGGTGTGAACGATACCGTAGGTTTATGGGTTGGTTCGACTACCGATACGACCTTTGGCATTCAGAAGGGCACCAAATTAGGAAGGTACAGGTTATGGGTTCAAGCGGTGAACGGGGATAGTTCTTTTGTGGCCCATTCCAATCGGATTTTCTTCGATATTCTTGATCGCCCCGTCATTGTTTTCAACGTGATTACACCCAACGGGGATGGAGCAAACGATAATTTTACGATCAAAGATATTGAGTATTTTCCTGGGACGAAAGTTGCCATTTTTGACCGTTGGAACCAGCAGGTTTTCAGCAGCGAGGACTACCACAACGATTGGTTTCCATCCAATTTTCCGGCGGGAAATTATTATTATATCGTAAGAGTCATTGACAAAAATCCTGTTTATGGTCCACTTCAAATTATTAAATAATTTGTATGAAAAATTTACTTATTAATTTCACTAAAATATTCGGATTTCTTTGTGCTTTCTTTTTAGTACATGGTAAAGGTAATGCAACCCACCTTGCCGGAGGAAACATAACGTATGCCAAGTTGGCCAATCCAAACCAATATGAAATCACCTTAACCATTTACAGAGATTGCAATTCGATCATGCAAGGTCCTTTCACGACTCCTAACATGAATATGTATTACCGGAATGGTTGCGGTCAAAATTACACACTTCCAGTATCCTGGGTCCCAGGAACGGGAATCGAAGTGATTACGGCTTGTACCATCGACCCAAGCACATGCAATGGGGGAACGCGCTATGGTTTGCAGGAGTACAAGTGGACCGGTACGGTGACTTTGCCCTTCTCTGCCACAAACCCTACGTGCAATGAATGGTATTTTGTTTGGGGTAACAGCGTCAATAATGGATGGTGCTGCCGCAACACCAACAATACCTTAGGTCCTGCCCCTGGTCAGCAAAACTTTTTTATCGACTCATATCTTAACAACAATATTCCTACTGGGAATACCTCTGCTCGATTTAATTCTTTTCAAGTTCCCGCTTATTGCATCCAAGAGCCCGTTACAGTGGTATTTGATGTTTCAGAACAACAGGGTGACTCGGTCGTTTATTCCCTTACCTCGGCATTAACTGGGTGGAACGTGAATGCGAATTATTTGGCTCCTCGGACGCCGCAAGTTCCGGCCAATGTGGTGGGGAATCAAATTGCTATTAATCCCAGCAACGGCAATATCAGTTTTTTCTCCAATACCGCACAGACATCGATTTTCGTTCTTAAGGTAGACGAGTACCGAAATGGCGTGCTCGTCGGTTATGTGAAGGTCGATGTTCAGGTCATTCTTGGGATTGGACGTTATTGCGATAATATTCGGCCAGCTTTCAAGTATGGTTCGACAGCGATACAATGCACGACGGACACCACTTTCAAAGTAGAGCTTAATTCGCTGATTGCGTGCAATTCAATTACTAGGAATGGTTCGGAGTTTCGATTGTATGATCCTGATGGGGATTTGCTTCAAATTCAGGATGCGAGGCCCGATACTTGCATCAGCGACGGACGTACGCGCAATATTTGGCTACGACTGACCAGGGGTTTCGAGAAAAATGGTCGTTATTTCTTAGTTAGCCGTAAGGGTACCGATAACAACACCTTTGGGAATCGTTGTGATTTATTCATGAATGAGTTTGACACCCTCATTATTAACGTGAGTAATTGTCCTGATTATCGTGCCCCTT
The DNA here is from genome assembly GCA_016872225.1 of Sphingomonadales bacterium. Classification (GTDB taxonomy): domain Bacteria; phylum Bacteroidota; class Bacteroidia; order UBA7662; family UBA7662; genus SYHX01. The sequence continues at coordinate 2,319 of VHAW01000086.1, forward strand.
TGTTAATGGAAAACGTTACGCTTGATACGGTCAACGAAAATGCGGTGATTCTAAATTGGCGCATAGACCCGAACAACGATACGATGAACCGGTCGTGGTTTAATGGCTATAACCTTTATCGTTATCGTCCAGGTGATAATCCCATTCGTTTGAGCAATCGCTTTTGGATAGAGCCTTCTGTGGATTCTCTAAAGCACAGAGACGTGTATGCCCCAGTTTTGCCCAAAGATGAGTCAATCAGCTACAATGTCGATCTCAATCTCATCAACGGGAGGCGGAATATTCGGTCTCGGACCTTGTCCACTATTCGGCTAGTGAATGAACCAGCGACGATCGAAGATGATTCCATGATGTCCTTGCAATGGAATGGTTATCTCGGTTGGGATACAGCTCGTTATCAAATTGAGCGGTTCGATATCAAAAGACCTGAATTGGGCTGGAATGTTGACTCTTCTAACATCATTGATACGACCATCAATTACCTAAAGCCCAAAAAGAAAGGTCTCTACAAACTACGCTTATACACCGAGCGTCCAGACGCCGTTTTCCGTTCTTATTCCAATGTGTTGGAGTTTGGTGTGCCATATCGTGAAGTTGTGGTGCCCAATGTAATTACTCCGAATGGGGACGATATCAACGATAAAGTCAAGATTAAATACCTTTACCTATACCCAGGATCAAGATTTACGCTGTTTAACCGGTGGGGTCAAACCGTATTTCATTCCGACGATTACCAAAACGATTGGGATGCACCGGGTCTAGAAGCAGGCAATTACTACTATCTGCTCAAAGTGAACGATGATGGCAACGATGTCTCTTACACGGGGACGATTCGTGTTATCCGCTAGATTTTTGTTTTGGTTTGGATAATTGATATCGCTCAATTTTATTATAAAGGTGGGAGCGCTGAATGCCAATGGTCTCAGCTGTTTTGGCTATATTCCAATGGTGCTCCTTAAGTTTTAATTCCACGAAAATTCGCTCGATGCGTTCTTTGAAATGCTGGAATTTTTCCTCTTCCAAGGTTGCGAGGAGCGCTTGAAATTCGGGTTGGTATCTGGCATGAATATTGTATTCCGATGACTCATCCGTTCCGATGGGTTGTATGTATTGGTGAACATCCTTTCGGGTAATGCTTGGGCCGGTAAGGATAGCGAGCCTTTCAACGGCATTTTTGAGCTCACGTAAATTACCAGTCCATGGAAGAGCCTGCAAGGCTCTTAGTGCATCTGGTTCCAGATGCAGGGTAGGTAATTGGTATTGTTTGCATATTCGATTAAGGTAGATACCCGCTAACATGGGGATATCCTCGCGGCGTTGGTGGAGGGAGGGCAGATGGACAAGGATTACACTGAGCAAATGATACAAATCCAGTCTGAATTTCCCTTTTTCGATAAGCTGGACCAAGTCTTTTTGGCTACCAGCCAAGATTCTCACTCCGTTGCGAATGGCACTACCTTGATTTTTGGAAGATTCCAGAAGGCGCACCAGGGTGAGCTGGGCAGGTCCTGGCAGGTCGGCAATTTCGTCCAAGAACAAGGTTCCTCCCAGGGCCTGGTTATAATAGCCTTTAGGCAAAAGTTTATCTCCGGGAGGATCTCCTTGGCCAAACAACTTCAATTCAAGGTTATCGGCGGGGACAGTAGCGCAGTTGAGCGATACAAATGGCCCGTGATTTCGGGGGCTTAGGCGATGGATGAACCGGGCAATCCACTCTTTGCCGGTACCGGCCTGTCCACTAATCAGGATGCGAACATCGGTCGGGGCAACTCGCTGCAAAGTTTCCTTGAGGCTAAGCAGGGCAGGGGATTGTCCTTGTAATTCTACCGGATCCAGGTCGTCTTGCGCCCAGGTTATGGCTTCTTGCTTGAGTGTGCGTATTTGGAGAGCGTTGCGAATGGTGATTAGGAGCCGGTCTAGATCAAGGGGCTTGGTAATGAAATCAAAGGCCCCAATCTTGGTGGCTTCGACCGCTGTCTGCACATTGCCATGCGCTGAAATCATAATTATGGGCAAATGGACAAAATTTCTTGAGCAATGGGTCAACAATTCTATGCCATCCATGCGGGGCATTTTGATATCGGATAGGACCAAATCGTATTCCCTATCCCCAAGGATTTGAAGAGCTTGAATACCATCCCCGGCGAGATCTACATAAAAACCTTCACCTTCCAAGATGTCCTTAAGACTATCTCGGATGGGAGCTTCATCATCAACAACAAGAATCCGCATAAACTTTGTCTAATATACTATACAAAGTTTGGGAATTGCAAATTTGCTAAGTCAATATTTTTAAATCAACTCAATTGATGACTCACCCTCAAAAAATGGTTGCGCTGTAAGCCAGATTCTGTATGCCTTGTGGCATTTCCACCATTTATCTGAGCGGCCTACCCCCCGGGAACGCGCGAGCAACGCTGCCCCGGTATACACGGCCTTGCAACCCAGGAGGTTTACCCCAAACCGATGTCACCATCGGAGCGCGTGAGCTCTTACCTCACGTTTTCACCCTTGACCTTGCGGTCGGTTCTTTTCTGTGGCACTTTCTGCCGGGTTACCCCGGCCTTTGTTTCCAAAGCCTGGCGCTCTGCGTTGTCCGGACTTTCCTCCAGCACCGAGGTGCCGGCGGCGGAACGCGCAACCGCTACGAAGTTACGCCCCGTACAGGGTACTTTGGGCCGCTCTGAGGATGGCCTCGGTTTCTTCGCGGGTATTGGATTCGGCGTAAATTCTTAAGACCGGTTCAGTTCCCGAAGCGCGGAACATCACCCAATCGTTATCGTTGAGCCAACATTTAAAGCCGTCCACCGACTCGGTTCGTTGGACTGTATAGGACCCAAATTGAGTGTAAATCCCTGCGGCCAAATTGGCCATGACTTCGGACTTGTGGGCATCTTCGATATGCAAGTCCCATCGATCATAGCAGAAGGTCCCCGAAATCGCATAGACGTCATTGATAAGTTCTTCCAGGGTTTTGCCGGATTTGGCCATGTATTCCATTAAAGTTAAGCCAATCCAAATACCATCTCTCTCAGGGATGTATCCGTCAATTGCAATACCTCCCGACTCTTCACCACCGACCAAAACACTCCCTTTGGTCATGATTTCGCAGATGTATTTAAATCCAATCGGGGTAACTTGAAGTTCTAATCCGTAATGCTGGCAAATTTTCGCAATGCGTGGGCTAACGGAAAACGAAACTACCACACGTCCTGTTCGTTGTTTCACCCCGGTGAGATAAGCAATCAATAACATCAGAATATGATGAGAATCCACAAAATTTCCTTTGGAATCCATTAGGCCAATTCGGTCTGCATCGCCATCCACGGCAAGGCCTATTTTTAAATGCGAATGCACCGCCATGGTTGTGGAAAGTTCTTGGAGATTTCGGGCAATGGGTTCCGGGGCCTGCCCATTGAAACCGGGATTATGTTGACAATGAAGCAAATGGGTCTTGGGGAACAAGGCAGGTATTACTCGTTGTCCAGCACCGTACATCGCATCAAAAGCAAGTCCTTGGGAGATCGCAGCGATGGCCTTCAGATCAAAGCTTTTGCGAATTTGTTCTAGGTAGGCTTCCATAAGGTCCAGTTTCTGTACCATACCCACCGATAGCCAGTGTTCTACCGGGTGTGAAAGCGATGGTACGTCCTCGGGAATAAGGGTCTCAACTTCACTAATCATGGAAGGGATAGCAGGGCCGCCATAATGAGCTTTGATTTTGAATCCGTTGTAGGCAGGGGGATTGTGACTGGCTGTGAGAATAATACCCGCCTGGGCTGCGTTTTGCAAGGTCCCAAGCGATACCATGGGTGTTGAAACAAAGTCATTTAGATCCCAAAGGACTTTGACACCGTTTTGGGCCAGTACCCTCGCAACAACCTCAGCAAACATTCGACCCCCAAAGCGGCAATCTGAACCCAAGACCGCCACGGGTTGAGGATGTTGTTTGAGAAGCCACAACGCAGTCCCTTGGGCGACCCTTGCCACCTGGTCGACGGTGAATTCTCTAGCGATGATGGCACGCCAACCATCGGTTCCAAATTTAATTTTCATGCCTTAAAGATAATTTCAAGGAAGCGGAGGTTTCTTTCCTGGGGCCTTGGGTTAAATCCAAGCGCAGAAAAGGTCTAAATCTTGTATCCTAAGCCTATTGTAACACTATTGGAGCGTATTTTTGAGTCTCAATCATCCTTTACCGTGAAAAAGGCTTCGCTAGACCAAGACTTTCTTAGCCTGATTGCTTTGCGTAATCAACTGATTGGATTGAATTATTCAGATCCCGCCTATGATGAAGGAGAAGATGCTATGAACGAGGCTGAAGATGCCTTTAACGAGGAGCACGGGCCGTATTTAGAAGAAAAGCTCCAGAATCTCCATGAGGCTCATTTTCCGGGCCAGGATATATTGTTACCGACGGCCTATATGGCTTCCTGCTACAACGAGTCGGTTATCGAAGAGGGCTCCTACGAGCTTCCGATGGATGAAGGTATTTTGGTAGATTGGGAGGTAGCAGGTCAGCCTACTCGAAGGGCCAAGTTGGTTTTGGTTCCGGCTCCATTGCGATTCATGCTTTTCGATGGCGAAGCTTTGCAGCTGTTATGGTCCGTGGAGGATGAGCACGTTTACCATTCTCCACAAGTTTAACGGTGATGATTTTTTTTGCTCCATCCTAATCAAAGAATCATGAAAAGCACCTTGCGTTCCTATTTTATACTCTTCAGTATTAGCGCGCTTGTGATCTCAATGGAGGGTTGCGATCACTCGCCTGAACCACCTCCACAAAAATCCGGGTTGTTCTTGGAGCTAAACCATGTTTATGAAATGGGGTCATCCGCTCCCGTGCCATTGGTGCTAAATCAGAGCTGGTTGCCCACGACCTTAAATCAAATCGAAATCAACCATTG